>CAYSKY010000174.1:0-6483 GCA_964431425.1 uncultured Burkholderiales bacterium | reverse complement strand
GGGCCGGCATCCGCTGGCCAAGGACCCGGCCTCGCCGCAGGTGCCGATCATTGAGCACGCCGATGTGCGGCGCATGCTACTGGCGCAGAAGTCCTACGCCGAGGGTGCGCTGGCACTCAACCTCTATTGCGCGAAGCTGGTGGATGACGAGCGCACCGGCGACAGCGACGCCATTCGTCGTGAAGCCACGCTACTGCTGGATATCCTCACGCCGATCGCCAAGAGCTGGCCTTCGCAGTGGTGCCTGGAAGCGAACAGCCTTGCCATCCAGGTGCATGGCGGATACGGCTACACCCGCGACTTTCCGGTCGAGCAGTTCTACCGCGACAACCGACTCAACCCCATTCACGAAGGCACCCACGGCATCCAGGGGCTGGATCTGCTTGGGCGCAAAGTGGTGATGCAGGATGGCGCCGCGTTTAAACAACTGGTGTCCCGTATCGAAGCCACGCTGCACGCAGCCGACGAGGATGGTGACCTGACGGAACTGGTGGGCGAAGTTTTCGCGCTGCTGGATCATCTGGTCGAAACCACCCGCGATCTGCACGCGGCGGGGGACGTGAACAAAACCCTGGCCAACGCCACGGTCTACCTGGAGGCCTTTGGCCACATCGTCATGGCGTGGATGTGGATCGAGCAGGCGCTTGCGGCCGCGCGGGCGCCCAATCGCACGGATGACTTCTACCGCGGCAAATTCATGGCCTGCCAGTACTTCATCCGCTGGGAACTGCCCAAGGTGCGGCCGATGTTGAACCTGCTTGATTCGCTCGACACCACCACACTGGATATGAAGGACCACTGGTTCTGAGGACAAGCTGATGCCGGCAAAAAATTCCACCACGCGCTTTTCCTCGCGCGTCGATGACTACATCAAGTACCGGCCGCATTATCCGGTCGAGATTCTCGATCTGCTGGCCGCGCGCTGCGGCCTCACGCCGGAGAGCGTGATTGCCGATATCGGCTCGGGTACCGGCATCCTCACCAGGCTATTCCTCGAAAATGGCAATCCGGTCATCGGTGTGGAGCCCAATCGCGAGATGCGTGAGGCGGGTGAAGGGTATCTGTCCGAATACGGCCGTTTCACCAGCATGGACGGCACTTCCGAAGCGACCAAGTTGCCGGGACACGCCATCGACTTCGTGGTGGCGGGCCAGGCCTTCCACTGGTTTGACCGCGAGAAAACCCGCGCTGAATTTCAGCGCATTCTGAAAGACGAAGGCTGGGTGGTACTGGTGTGGAATGATCGCCGCATCGACACTACGCCGTTCCTGCGCGACTACGAAGCCCTGCTTCAGGAGTTCGGCAACGACTATCAGGACATCAATCACAAGAACATCCAGGACCGGGCGGTGTTCGCTGCGTTCTATGGCGCTGCGCCGCTGGAGGCGACCTTCGACAATGTCCAGCGCTTTGACTTTGAAGGACTGATGGGGCGTTTGCGGTCATCGTCCTACATGCCGGGCCTTGATGATCCGCGCCATGGCGCCATGGCGGCGCGGGCGCGAGAGATTTTCGATCGCCACCAGCAGGGCGGCCGCGTTTCCTTTGAGTACGATTGCCGCGTCTACTACGGCATCATGAGTTGAAACTCCAGCACTAGCGCGGCCTCCGGGGCCAAAACGGCCTGCGAGCCGCGCCAATGCTGGAGTTTGCTAGTTGTTGTACTTCCCTGTCAGTCCAGACTGCACAAAGGGCGGCTCGCGCCCGGTGAGTTTCTCGAGCATGATGAGTTCGTCATCGTTGTGGTTCGAGAAGCCGGCACTGTCGACCTTCATCACCCCGCCGCGTTCGTCCAGCCAGACGGGCGATTCGTGGTGCTGGGTCTTGATGGTGCGCGAAGAGGCCATGCCGCCGCCGGAAATTTCCGCCTCGCCGTAGCACAGGCAGAAATAAGTTCTGCCCTCGTGGATTTCCAGGTAACAGCCGGTGCCGCGAATACCGATGGTGGCGGTTTGCGCCCGCATGGTCACGCCTTGCGAAGCGCGCTTGTCGAACACCGACAGCAGCTTGCCGGTGGCCACCAGCACCCGGCTGACGATGCCAGGATTCGCATTGTTCTGCTCGAACACCACTTGTGTTCCTTCGCGCATCAGGTAGGCGTCCTTACCGACCACCACCACTGCCATGCTGCCTTTGCCGGTGGCCACTTTGTCTCCCGGCTTTACCGGTGTTCCCACCTTGGCAGGCTGGCCGTTGACGGTGGCACTGCCCGTCAGCGAGTTCACGCCGGGCACGCCCGGCAGATCGCCCTTCGCCAGTGCGTCCTGGATAAAGCCGGAAAGCCCTGCCGGACCGAGCGTGCCCGCCGTGCCTAGCGCAGCGAGTTGCATCAGGGTGCGTCGGCGATTGCGGATGGAAGGCATGGGCAATCCTTTGGTGGTGGAGATGGGGAGTCAGCGTGCCGGCGACACGGACCTGCGAAACACCAGGTCCCATACGTCGTGTCCCTTGGCCAGGCCCTTACGTTCGAAGCCGGACGTGCCGCGATATACGGGGCGCGGCGCAAAGCCGGATGCGGTGTTGACCAGTCCCGGCTCGCCGCCCAGCACCTCCAGCATGTGATGCGCGTATTCCTCCCAGTCCGTCGCGAGGTGCACGTATCCGCCATCCTGAAGTTTGCTCGTCAACAGCCTGACCAGTTCCGGCTGGATGAGGCGTCGCTTGTGGTGGCGTTTCTTAGGCCATGGGTCGGGAAAGAAAATATGCAAACCGTGCAGCGAACCGTCGGCAATCATGTGCTTGAGCACTTCCACGGCATCGTGCTGCACGATGCGCAGGTTGGTCAGCTGCTGTTCGGCGATCAGCTTCAGCAGCGCACCAACGCCGGGCGAGTGCACCTCGATCCCGATGAAATTGTGGTCGGGCATCAAGCCGGCAATGGCTGCCGTGGATTCGCCCATGCCAAAACCGATCTCGACGACGGTGGGTGCCTGCCGGCCAAACACGTTCTTGTAATCGATTACGCCGGGCGCATACGGCAGGCTGAACGCCGGACCCAGCTCGTCATAGGCGCGCGTCTGCGCCGGCGACATGCGTCCCTGCCGCAGCACGTAGCTGCGAATCGGCCGAAGGTGTTTGTCCTCTGCCGCTGGTGTATTGCCGCCATCGTCGTTTTCCATGTGCAAATTATAAAGCCCTCATCCTGCCCCTCTGCTGGAGGATCGACGCCCGCGCTCGGTAGAATGGCGCCATGAGAAAAATGATCATCAAGTCAGGGCGCGAAAGGTCCCTGTTACGCCGGCACCCTTGGATCTTCTCCGGGGCGGTGAAATCGGTCGATGGTGGTGCAAGCTCTGGCGACGTGCTGCGAGTTCAATCGGAAGATGGGCGTTTTCTCGCCCATGCAGCCTACAGCGAACATTCACAAATCGTCGGGCGCGCGCTGTCATTTGCCGAACGCGATGTCGTTGACGAGGCGTTTTATCAGCGCCGCTTGCGGGCGGCCATTGTCGGCCGCGCGAACCTGCTGCACGTGTCGGATGCCGTACGCCTTGTACACGCGGAATCGGACGGCCTGCCGGGCGTGATTGTCGACAAATATGGCGATGTGCTGGTGGTGCAACTGTCGACAGCCGGGGCGGACCCGCTGCGTGAGATGCTGGGCCGCCAGTTGCTGGCGCTGACCGGGGCAAAAACTATCTATGAACGTTCCGATGCGGACGTGCGCGAACTCGAAGGGCTCCCTGTCCGCAATGGTCTCCTGGCCGGCGCGCCGCTGACGGATGAAACCATCATTACCGAGAACGGTCTGAAAATTGCCGTCGATATCGCACACGGGCACAAGACCGGCTTCTACCTGGATCAGCGTGACAACCGTGAGTTGACGCGGGCGCTATCCTCTGGCGCGGATGTCCTGAACTGTTTTTGCTATACGGGCACCATGAGTGTGGCGGCTCTCGCAGGCGGCGCGGCCTCCGTGTTGTCCATCGACAGTTCCGGGCCTTCGCTGGCCATGGGCGCGCGCAACGCAGCGCTCAACGGTATCGAGAACCCGCGCGCCGAGTGGCTGGAGGCGGACGTGTTCGAGGCGCTGCGCAAGTTGCGCGACCGGGCGCGCAGCTTTGACCTGGTGATACTCGATCCGCCGAAATTTGCACCCACAGCGCACCACGCTGAAAAGGCGGCGCGTGCTTACAAGGACATCAACCTGCTGGGACTGAAGCTGTTGAGACCCGGCGGCCATCTCATGACATTCTCCTGTTCGGGCGGCATTTCCACCGACCTGTTCCAGAAGATCATTGCCGGCGCGGCGCTGGATGCCCAGGTGGATGCGCAGATCGTCCATCGCCTCGGACCCGGGCCGGACCATCCTGTGGCACTCAGCTTTCCGGAAGGCGACTATCTCAAGGGCCTGTTGCTGCGCCGCCCGGCGGATTGACAGTCCGGCGGCATCGGCCTATCGTTGGATTGAATGCGTGCATTGTCCGCAGCACGGCTCCCATCCCGGGCGCCCGGCGGGATCGGCCCGCAGCCGGGAACCTTTTCGGAAAAAATCGGTAAAACGATGGACTGAATTGGATTCGAAATGAAATCAAGGAAAACATCCACACTCGCCCTGTTGGCGCTGGCATTGGCCGGCGGTAACGCCCATGCACAGTACCGCGGCGGGTTCAATTTCGACACGCTTCGCTATACGCCGGAGCGAGTGGCAGGCGTACCGTTGCCCGAACTGGGTTTCTTCATTGCCAATACTGCGCTGGATGACCGCCGTTCCCGTTATGGCCTGCAGCTGGGATACCGGCTGAGCCCGCAACTCGCGTTGGTGACCCATGCCGCCCTGTTTGACAAGCGGGAAAGCGCCCTGCTTCCGGCGCGCCGTTACGGGCTCGATTTGGTGGGCACGGTGCCGGTGGCCGAACGCTTTTCACTTTATGCCAGCGCAGGCGCCGTGCGGTTGAGTGGCGACAGTTACCTGGGCGGCCAGTACTACGGTGGATTTGCGGGCAGTTCCGTCAGTCGTGCCGTGAATGCGGCCCGTTTGGGACTCGGGCTGCAATACCAGTTCAGCAACAGCCTCGGCCTGCGGTTTGATGTCGAGCGCTATCGTGCGCTGGGTACCACGCAGCCCGGCGCCTTTGATGCGGACAACGTATCGCTCGGGGTATCGCTCAGGTTTTGATTCGCCGCGAAACGGCTGCTAGGAAATCCGCCCCTCGGTGGGCGAACTCGGGGATGCCTGGTAGATTTTCTTGGGCATGCGTCCAGCCAGCCAGGCTTCCCGCCCCGCTTGCACGGCTTTTTTCATCGCGCTGGCCATCAGTACCGGATTACTTGCCTTGGCGATGGCCGTGTTCATCAGCACGCCGTCACAGCCGAGTTCCATTGCGATCGCGGCGTCTGATGCGGTACCGATGCCCGCATCCACCAGCACCGGCACCTTGGCACGATCGAGAATGATCTCCAGGTTCCATGGGTTAAGAATGCCCATGCCGGAGCCGATGAGTGATGCGAGCGGCATCACCGCCACGCAGCCGATTTCTTCAAGAGCCTTGGCCTGAATCGGGTCGTCCGAGCAATACACCATCACCTGGAATCCATCGGCGACCAGCTCCTTCGCTGCCACCAGCGTCTCGGGCATGTTCGGAAACAGGGTGGTTTCGTCGGCTAACACCTCCAGCTTGACCAGCGCATGGCCGTCGAGCAGTTCGCGTGCAAGGCGCAGTGTGCGCACGGCGTCTTTGGCGTTATAGCAACCAGCGGTGTTGGGAAGAATGGTGAAGCGGTCCAGGGGCAACACATCCAGCAGGTTGGGTTCACCCGCGTTCTGTCCGATGTTCACCCGCCGGATGGCGACCGTGATGATCTGCGAGCCGCTGGCGTCGATGGCATCGCGGGTTTCGGTGAAGTCGCGGTACTTGCCCGTGCCGACCAGCAGGCGCGAACTGTAAGCCTTGCCCGCGATGGTGAGCACATCCGCTGCTTGGGGGGAATTCATCAACCGCCTCCGACTGCAATGACCACTTCCAGCTTGTCGCCGCTTTGCAGTGCCGTGGCGGCATGGCGGCTTTTGGGAACGATTTCACCGTTGAGTTCAATGGCGAATCGCCTGCCGTGAAGTTCCAGCGTTGAAACCAGGCTCTCCACGCTGCTGCCGGCGGGTAATTCCCGCGGCGCGCCGTTCACTTGCAGGACCAACATGACTTGTATACTCGTTCGCGCTGAAACACGGAAAAAAGTGTAGCACGCTGACCGCACTGTTCGATTGACCGGTACCAACATCTCTTGTGGAACTTCCCATGTCGCACCAACGTCCCGTCGAGCTCCTCTGCCTGACCGTGCTGTGGTCAATCGGGCTGCTGGTGTCTGGCTGGGCGCCGCATGACCGCACCACGTGGCTCTTGGAAGTGTTTCCGGCGATCATCGTCCTGCCGGTACTCTGGGCCACGCATGGACGTTTCCGGCTGACGCCATTGCTCTATGGCCTGATTGCCATCCATGGCCTGATCCTCATGCTGGGTGGTGCCTACACCTATGCCCGCGTGC
>CAYSKY010000173.1:5327-6494 GCA_964431425.1 uncultured Burkholderiales bacterium | reverse complement strand
CCGACGACCGCCGCATGTTGCCGATCGAGCGGACCGGTGAGCGTCTCAACGCACCGGACAGCTTCATGCTCATCGTTTCCTTCAACCCCGGCTACCAGCATGCGTTCAAGACACTCAAGCCGTCAACGCGCCAGCGCTTCGTATCACTGAATTTCGACTTTCCGGACAGCGTGCAGGAGCAGCAGATCCTCATCGGCGAAACCGCCTGCAGTCCGGCGGTGGCCAGGCAGCTGGTCGACCTTGGCGGACGCTTGCGCCGGCTCAAGGACGTGGATGTGGATGAAGTCGCCAGCACGCGCTTGCTGGTGTATGCCGCCACGCTCATCACGCACGGCACCGACCCAGTGGCCGCCTGCGAAGCCGCCATCGTTGAAACCCTGACCGATGACCGTGACACCGCTGCCGCATTGCTGGAACTTGTGCGTGTCACCTTCGGACGCTGACCGGCCGGCAGACGCGCGGTTGGCGGTGATCGCGGAAGTCCTGTACCTGGTGAATCTGATGCTCGCGCCCGGACTGGCATTTCTGGTTATCGCCCTGATGAAGTGGCGCTGGCAGCGCCGGGCCTCGTCGCTGGTGCGGAATCACATCGCACAGGCCTTTGCGGGCAGCATCTGGGCCGGCCTTCTGCTGGTCGGGGTCAATGTGCTGCTGCTGTCGACGGTCGGATACGCGAGTCCGTGGACGTGGATCATCGGCATCCTGTATTTCACCTGCTGCCACGCCTCCCTCATCTTTTGCGGCGTTGTCGGCCTGTCGCGCGCCATCAGTGGTCAGCCTTTCGTATTTCCGCTGATCGGCGACCGGGTGTACCGGTAGTTATATGAATTTGCCGATCGAACGCCAAGTACCTCCCGCAGCGGCCATGCCCCGGCGCGTCATTCCCATTCTGCCGGCCGCCCCCGCGGCGCTGCGAAACGCCCGCGCGCGGCAGCGCCAGCGCGTGCTGGCGCAGGTGCTGTTCTTCGTCGTCTTTGTCACCGCGCCAGTATTCGACCTGTTCCGCTTCGACCTCACGCGCGGGCACTTCTTCATTCTCGGCTTTCCCTGGCGCCTCGGGCTCGACGGCTTGCTCGCAGGACACGAGTCCGCCTTGCATGCCGCAGGAAACGTTATCCTGCGCGGCTTCCTTCCGCTGGCCGCCGTTGTCGGAGGACTGCTGTATGT
>CAYSKY010000173.1:0-5317 GCA_964431425.1 uncultured Burkholderiales bacterium | reverse complement strand
GCGCTGGGGACGCCTCTACTGTGGCTGGCTTTGCCCACACTTTTCGGTGGTCGAAACCATCAACCGCATGATGTGGCGTGCCAGCGGGCGCCAATCGCTCTGGGAGCCGGAGCGCACACCGTATACCGACCTCGAGGGGATGCGCCATGCGCCGCAACGCCGGTGGTGGTGGCCTACGGTGACACTCGCCTTGGCCTTTGCGTTCACCTGGTCGGTGGTGTTACTCACCTATCTGCTGCCGCCCTTCGAGATCTACCGCAACCTGCTGCACACCAGCCTGACCTTCAACCAGTCACTGTTCATCGGCGTGGCCACGCTCGCGTTCAGCGCCGAATTCCTGCTCGCGAGACATCTGTTCTGCCGCTACGGCTGTGCTGTCGGGCTGTTCCAGAGCCTGGCGTGGATGGGCAACAAGGCCGGCATGGTGGTGGGATTTGAACGCAGCCGCGCAGCAGACTGCGCCCGCTGTGAATCGGAGTGCGACGTTGCCTGCCCGATGCGCCTGCGACCGCGCAACCTCAAGCGTTTGATGTTCGCCTGTACGCAGTGTGGTCAGTGCCTCTCCGCCTGCGCCAGTTCGCAGCAGCACAAGCCGGAAGGACCGCTGCTCACCTGGGTGGCAGGCGCGGCCGCACGCGAGAACGAAGCAGGGTTTGCCGCCAGAACCGCCCGCAGGACGAGCTGACGATGGAAGAATTTGTCGGCGGACTGTGGCATCGGCTGGTCACCTTCACGGCGGATCGCGAGCACCACAACGCCGCGGCCACCCTTGACGCAAACCGCAGGCTGCTGGGCCTGCTGTTTCGCGCCTTTGGCGGCGATGCCGGACTGCGTGTGACGTCTTCCACCGCAAAGGCCCGGGCCGGCACAAGAGGACTGATGGCACGCATCGCCGGCACCGGCAGGCAGGTACCCGGCAGTTCGCTCGACAGTGAAACGCTGCAACTGCCCCCCCGGCTGTCCTGCTTCGCCGATCACGCACTGAACCACGACCTTTACATCTGGCTCGCCTTGCTGGCCGCCCATCATCGCGAAAGCGGGAAGCATGACTGGGTTGACGACAATCAGGCGGCCACTCTGCGCGCACTCGCTGCGTTTCCCGGCTTCGGGGCGCGCTACCGCCGGCTTTCTGACGCATGGATTGCCACGCAGACGAAACAAACCCCGGACATTCGCGTGAGATTGATCCATCAGGCGCTGCGGGAACCCGGCACCGTTTCGCGGTCGCCCCTGACGCAGTTCCCCGGCGAGCTGCCATCGGTGCCGCTATGGCTAAATCCACCGACAAAACACCCGGCATCCGTGCGGAAAACGGCACCGCCACCGCCGGCTGCCCGCAGCGAGGTGCGCAGGGCGGCCCTGTCGCATCGCCTGCAGGCAAAGCGCGTCGCTGACCAGAACGACAAACACGGCTTCCTGTTGCCGTTCCGGGCCGAAAGCCTGCTGACCTGGTCGGAATACGTGCGCGTCAGCCGTCGAACAGACGACGATGCGGATGCAGAAGCAGAACGCGTGGCACTGGACCTCGATCATCTCTCCATCGCCGACGGCGACTGCACGACCGTTGCACGCGTGCGCTTCGATCTCGATCTTCCTTCTCCCAGCCAGGACGACGCCACCATCGGGCCAGGAATTGCGTTTCCCGAATGGGACTGGCGCCGGCGCCAATTGCAGGCCGATCACTGTCGGTTGCAACCCATGTTGGCACGCCACGCCGCTCCCACGCCGTTGCCCGCGCGCCTCGTGCCGATTGCCCGCAAACTGAAGCGGCAGTTCGAGGCCCTTCGGCCGCAGCGGCAATGGCGGGGTGGCATGGCAGACGGCGCTGAAGTGGATCTGGACCGCTATGTGCGCGGCATCGCCGAACGCGATGCAGGCGCCACCACCAGCCTGGATCACTGCCATCGCGACATGGCTCCGCAGCGCCGCGAACTCGCCTGCCTGCTGCTGGCCGACCTGTCACTGTCCACCGATGCTTGGATCGGCGACGATGCGCGGGTCATCGACGTGATCCAGGACACACTCATGCTGTTTGGCGAAGCGGTGTCTGCCACTGGCGATCAACTGGCGATGTACGGGTTTTCCTCAAAGCTGCGAAATCATGTCCGCTACCATCGCATAAAGGCGTTCGGGGAACGCTTCAATGACACGACGCGCGGACGGATTGCCCTGCTTAAACCGGGGTTCTACACACGCATGGGCGCCGCGATTCGCCAATCCACTGCACTGCTCGCCGGCACACGCGCCCAGTCGCGCCTGCTGCTGCTGGTTACCGATGGCAAGCCCAACGATCTTGATCAGTACGAGGGACGCTACGGACTGGAGGACACGCGCATGGCAGTGCGCGAAGCAAGACAGGCCGGTGTGGTCCCGTTCTGTGTCACCATCGACCACGAGGCCGGCGACTACCTTCCGCACCTGTTCGGTCGCGGCGGATACACGGTGATTCGCGATGCATCGTCGCTGCCGGCGGTCCTGCCTCCGCTGTACTCGCGCATCACCGCCGCGCATTGACCTGAGCCGTCCATCGGGGGGATTCATGCATAATGACGCCGTTCCGCCAGACCTAAATCCAGCCGCATTGCGCCCTGCGGCGCGGCGCGTAGCGAGCACCGGAGTCTTCTTGAGCAATCCCGACATTCCTGTCCACGATTTCCTAGCGAATATCCCCTTGCTGCGGGATGCCTCGCCGGAGGAAATCGAGCGCGTGGCTACCGGTACCCGCCGTATCTATGCACAAAAAGGCGAAACACTGTTTCGCCGGGGCGACCCCTGCGAGGGCTTCTGGATCCTGCTCTACGGCCAGACCAAGCTGTTTGCAACGTCTCCGCAGGGCATGGAAAAGGTGATCGAAATCGTCGGCCCGGGCATGACGTTCGGCGAAGCCATCATGTTCATGGACATGCCCTACATCGTCGGCGCACAGACCCTGTCGGATTCGCTGCTGCTGCTCGTTGCCAAGTCCACCGTGTTTGCAGAACTTGAAAGCAACACAGGCTTTGCACGCAAGATGCTCGCCGGCCTCAGCCGCCGATTGCATGGACTCATCAAGGATGTCGAGTCGTATTCGATGCGCTCCGGGGCGGAGCGCGTGATCGGCTACCTGATGCGCATTGACAGCAACGAAGGTGACGACGCGAATGCCGCCACGGCGGTGACCCTGCCGGCGAGCAAGGTGACGATCGCGTCACGCCTCAATCTCACGCCCGAACATTTTTCGCGCATTCTGCATGACCTGTCAGCTGCCGGTCTCATCGAGGTGGACGGCAAGGTCATTCGCGTGCCGAATATCCAGCGATTGCGGGACTTTCAGGGCTAGCCTCGCTGCGCGACGGTGTGGTTTAACCAGGATCGCAGGAAGCGTTCGCTTCCTGTTTGATTCTCCAGTCGGCCAGGTCCGGCAGCCGCAGGGCCGCGGCAGGCGCCTTCTCGAAGCTGACGACGATGATCCGTTCCGAACCGGCGCAGCGCTGCGCAAGGCCGACCGGTCGATCGGCAAGCTGTATGTGTGCAATACCGCGCCGGACATCCAGATTGAAAAGTACGATGGTCCAGTCGCGTCCCGGTCCGCCCGTGGTGAAGATAACGTTCGGGCTGTCCTCGACTGCCAGCATCAGTCCGGCTGCTGCGCCCAGCTCAATCTGCCTCACCGGAAAATTGGCAGGCTCCTGCAATCCCTCACCCATGCGAAAGTCGTGCACCAGCCCCTCGTAGACCGGTGGTGCGTTGGGCGCGAGGAATATCTCCCAAAGCACCGGCTGGCGAAAACGAACCAGCAGGCTGCGGCGTGCGCGCGATTCGAGCACACTCAGAATCGTCAGTGCCTGGTCCTTCCTGTCACGCAGCAGCAATGCACGCCGCAGCTTGGGCGGGTTGCCGGACAGCAGGTGCAATTCGCCGCGCGAAGGCGTGTAAACCGACCAGACTGGCTGGCTCGACGCGTGCAGGACCACCGCATCCGGCCATACGGACGCATAAAGTCGACGCAACTCCGCTTGCCGAGGCTCGGCGCTCGCTGCAGACGCGATCGCTGGTGAATCTCCCGGTTCGCCACTGGCCGCTCCCACGGACAGGCTGGCGGCGGCAGCAAAGAAAAAGGCAGCCACACGACCGCATGACTGCCCCTTGGGAATCAAGAACGCCAACCGCTAGAGCGTCAGAATCCAGCCAACCAGCTTCTTCAGATCGTCGTCGCTGATCTTTTCCTTGGGGTTGGGTGGCATCGGAATCTGTCCCCATACCCCCACGCCGCCGGTTCTCACCTTTTGCGAGAGCAGTTCCGCTGCCTTCGCATTGGCCTTGTACTTGGCAGCCACTTCCTTGTACGGCGGACCAACCAGCTTCTTGTCCAGCTGGTGGCAGGCGGCGCAGGCTGCCTTGGCCATGATGTCGGTGGCTTCCTTTGCGTCCAGCGCCCAGGTACCGCTGCTCATGCCCAGCGAGACGAGGGCAATGGCAGCTACGCGTGTTCGGTTCATGTGCGGTTGCCCTTTCAGTAGACGTCGTGCTGCGTGTTGAACACGTTGAAGTGACCGGTGGGTGTGATGAGTCGCGGATCCTTGATCACCGCCTTCAACTTCAGCGTCTTGTCGTCCACAACCACGATCGCCGACTGCTGGTTCTTTGCGCTCCACACACTGAACCACACCTCATCACCGGCCTTGTTGTACTCTGGCTGCACCACTCGCTTGGCGCCATCGGTCACACCGGCCCATTCGGCAATTGGCAGCACGGTAAAGCCCTTCTCGAGATTGTTAATGTCATACACCGCGATTGACTGGCTGATCTTCGGATCCGGATTGAGCGGCGTATCCACCCAGAGGTGCCGGGACTTCGGATGGGTCTTCAGGAACAGCGATCCACCGCCCTGGCCCTTGATCTGCGCGACCATCGTCCAGGCCAGCGCCTTGTGCTTTACCGGGTCCGTCGCGATCAGCGCAATCGTTTCGTCACCCAGGTGGCTGGTCGCCCACACCGGGCCGAACTTCGGGTGAAGGAAGTTTGCGCCGCGGCCCGGGTGCGGAATCTTTCCCACGTCAACCAGCGCGACCTTCTTGTCCGTCTTGGAGTCGACCACGGCGATCTTGTTCGACTGGTTGGCCGCGACCATGAAATAGCGCTTGGTCGAATCCCAGCCTCCATCGTGCAGGTAGCGCGCCGCCGGAATTTCGGTGGTCTTGAGGTTGTTGAGGTCAGAGTAGTCAACCATCATGATCTTGCCGGTCTCCTTCACGCTGACAAGGAATTCCGGCCTGAAATGGGAAGCCACAATCGAGGCAACCCGCGGCTCGGGATGGAATTCCTGCGTGTCCACGGT
>CAYSKY010000172.1:0-6507 GCA_964431425.1 uncultured Burkholderiales bacterium | reverse complement strand
AGCCAAGTCAGGCAAAGCATCAGGTTGGTTCCGGTGGAGAGCGAGGTAAACATGGATGGGCTCCTGGATGAAAAAGCGTGATGAGGTAATGTCGCTTGCAAGCTAGTTGGTGAAAAGATAGCGCAAAACGCTGTTGCCTGCTTGGTGCCCGCTTGGCACCCGCCAAAAATGAAACGGCCCGCAGCGAGGCTGCGGGCCGTTTCCCATCACAGTAACGGGCGCTTACCGGAAGCTGTAGGCGACGCTGCCGAAGTAAAGGCGGCCACGCGGGTCGGTGTAGTTCGGGTCGTAGCCAGCCAGGAAGCTATAGATCTGGTTCGACACAGGCGGATTGCGGTCAAACAGGTTCTTGACGCCGACGCGGAACTTGAGTTCCTTGCTGAAGGCCCAGCTGCCGGTCAGGTCCCACAGCTCGTAGTTCGCCACACGGCGCGGCTGGCCGTTGGGCAGTGGGTTCTGGTCCTTGTATCCCAGGTAGAAGGTTTGCGACAACGTGGCGGCCCACGGACCATTGTCGTAGTTGACGGTAGCCAGATGCCGCCAACGCTGCACCACCTGGTCATTCGAGAACTTGCCGACGCCATCGACGAACGAGCCGTCACCGCCGGTCTTGTAGTCGATCACGTAGGTGCCGTTGAGTGAGACTCCGATCCGGCCCCATTGGGTGGCCGGCAGTTTCACGTCAATCCCGAGGTCAATGCCGGACGTATCCAGCGTGGCAGTGTTACGCGGCCGTGCATCGACGGAAAGGATGAATCCCGGGATGCCCGGCAACGTGGGATCGGCGGCAGCGCGGGTGATGTAGCGGCTGTAGAACACCGGGTTTTCGAAGAAGGCGCCTTCGGAATAGGTAATGACGTCGCGTTTCTTGATGCGGAAATAGTCGATCGACACCGACGCGCTCTTGATCGGCTCGAGCACCAGGCCGATGGTGAACTGCTTTGACTTCTCCGGCTTCAGGTCAGCGTTGCCGCCGCGCAGCTTGTCGGGCTGGATGCCGCAGTAGTCCGGGTTGTCGCGGTTGTCGATCGTGGCGGTCTTGATGCAGCCCAGCAGGTCGTTGTAAATGCCGTTGGTCTGGCCAAGCCGTACCGGCGTGTACAAGTCGGCCAGCGTCGGCGCGCGGAAACCGGTTCCGTAGGACGCACGCACCAAAGCCTCCTTGGACGGCGTCCAACGCAGGCCCAGTTTTGGATTGGTGGTGCTGCCAATGTTGCCGTTGTACTTGTCATGGCGCAGCGCGGCCTGCACCTCGAGTTCACGGCCCACCGGCAGGTTCAGTTCCGCGAACACGGCGGTGACATTGCGGCTGCCGCTGAACGCCGTGGCCGCACCATCGCCGCGGATCTCGCCGGCCGCCAACAGTGCAGAAGGTGTGAAGCTGAGCTTCTCGCGTCGCGCCTCCAGTCCCACCGCAATGGCAGCGTCGCCGCCGCCCATGGCAAACAGGGTGCGTGAACCCTTGAGGTCAAACGAGGTGGTGGTGCCCTCCGAATCCCGCGCGTCATCGCGAATCTTGGTGCTGTTGAGCAGCGACAGGCCGGCCGCATCCGTTGGCCCGAAGGGATTGATGTTCCCGGTGAGGAAGGCAGCATCGAACGTGGAGGTCTTCACGTAACCATCGATGTAGGCGTCGGTCACCTTGCTCTTGCTGTAATTCACGGCGCCGTCGTAGTCCCACCCGGCAAAGAGGCCCTTGATGCCGGCCACGAAGCGGTCGGCCGTGGCCTCGACTTCATTGGTCCGTCCACCGGCTTCCGCGAGGCGGTAGTTCAGGCGGATCGGTCCGGTCACGCCGTTGGCGGCGGCCGACGCAGTCGGATAGTAGCGGCCGCCGGCCGGATAATTGAGATTGGTGATGGTCAGCGGGCTGATGCGGTAGTTGGTTTTGGTCTGCGACAGCAGGCCCTCGACGAACAGAGTGGTGTTGGCGTCCAGCGCAACGTTGGCGCGGCCGAGGAACGACAAGCGCTCGGACTTCGGGAAGATTTCCGTGTCCTGCATGTAATCGTAGTAACAGGCGTTGCTGCCGACGAAACTCAACGGGTTGTACAGGGTGGCCGGCGGGTTGCAATTGGGCGCGCTGGGATTGATGCGTGATCCGGTTGCAGCACCGCTGGCGCGGGTGCGCCGGTAGTTCGCCGGATAGGTGTTGGAGCTCGCCACGTCGAGATTGATATCCGGCTGGAAGGCACCCTTGATCCAGTCACGCTGCCCGGAGCGCAGGGTTTTGTTGTCCTGGTAGTCCAGTACGCCGAACACGTTGAACCGGTCCTTGCTGATGTCGCCAAATCCGGCCGAGGCGGTGAGGATGGTCTTGCCGGCGCCGCCATGCTGGGTGTCGCTGGTGTAGGCGGAGACGTCAACACCGGTGTACTCGCGCCGGGTGATGAAGTTGATGACCCCCGAAATGGCGTCGGTGCCATAAACAGCCGAGGCGCCGTCCTTGAGCACCTCGACCCGCTCGATGGCCGCCGACGGAATGGAGTTGAGGTCAACGCCGCTGGCGCTGCCGGGCGAGGCAAAGTTGGCGACACGCCGGCCGTTGAGCAGGATCAGCGTGGACGACACCCCGATGCCGCGCAGGTTGGCACCGGAGAACCCGCGCTGGCCGGCGATGTCGGAAAAGCTGGCGCCGTCGGTCAGCCCGGCCGAATTGGCGGAAATCTTGGTAAGCAGTTCAGCGGCTGTGGTCGAGCCGCCGCGAACGATGTCTTCGCGGCTGATGACTTGCACAGGTAACGCCGTCTCGCCGTCGATGCGTTTGATGGAGGAACCGGTGATTTCAATTTTCTCGGTCTTTTGCACGGTGGCCGGTGGCGGCGTGTCCGGTGTCTGCGCGGACGCGGCACCGGCGGCGGCCATGAGGGCCAGCGCCACGGCGTGTGTGCAAGTTGTGACGTTGAAGGTGCGGCGTAAGGAATGGTTCATGCGGACGGGACTCCCAGGTAGGACGGCGTAAGCGGCACGCTGCTGGAGCAGTGCCTCGTATGTGGATCAGGACCGGTGGGAAAACCTGCGGGCCGCACACCATCTGTGCGAATCCAGTGCGCCTGCCTGCATGCTTTCCGGAACGGAGTGTAGGGAGGTGCACGACGATTGAAAGGGGTTGCGGGACCAGCGGTCGCAACGCTGCAATTTGGCGTCGCAAAAGCGGAAATGGCCTGTGACATTCATGCAACTCACCGGCGGGGCCGGGAATGCATGCCGGACGCGGTTTATGCCAATGCGACGTGCAGTTACAGTTTCATTTCACCCGCACCCGGCACCCTGCCCGGCTGTGCCAAACTGCGCGCACTTATCGAACCGGGAATTCTTTCGTGCACCAACTTCGGGCGCCCGCCCTGCTGATCAATTGTTTGTGGTTAATATGCCTCGCCTGCGCAGGCTCGCTCATGGCGGCACCGACCGGCATTGCCGTGCCCATCGGTGGTGCATTGAAGCCGGACAATCACGAAGTCTGGTCGCGACTGGTTGAGCTGGCCGGCGGCAAGGGCGCGCGCTATATCGTCATCGCCACCGCCTCGGAAGATCCGGTGAAATCAGCGGCCGCCATCGTCAAAGCCCTCAATGCACACGGTGCACGCGCCGAGGCACTGCCGGTCCCGGCACGATCCAACGGAGCTGGGGATTCCGCGGCCGCCGACGCGGCCCTTATTGCGAAGGTGAAAGCCAGCCGGGGCGTGTACTTTGCCGGCGGCGCACAGGCGCGGATTGTCGATACCCTCGCGGAAGCAGACGGCAGCCCCACTCCCCTGCTGGCCGCGATCCGTGAATTGTTTGCGCGCGGCGGCGTGGTCGCCGGGTCCAGTGCCGGCGCGGCCATCATGAGCAGCACCATGTTCCGGGACCCGCCCGACAATCTGACGATCCTGCAAGCTGGCCTCAAAGCGGGACGCGACATTGACCGGGGCCTGGGATTCGTCGGACCGGACTTGTTCGTGGACCAGCATTTCATCAAGCGCGGGCGCCTCGGACGCATGTTGCCGCTGATGGTGCAGGCCGGCTACCGGCTTGGCTTGGGCGTGGAAGAGAACAGTGCCGCGATCGTACGCGGCAGCGACGTAGAGATCATCGGCGCGCGCGGTGCGCTGTTCGCCGACCTGACCGAAGCCGTTCACGATGATTCCCTCGGCGCCTTCAATATACGCGCCGCTCGGATCAGTCTGCTGGAGACCGGCGACCGCATTGACCTCGTCACCCGCCGCATCACGCCGGCCGGCTGGAAGCTGGCGGGCAAGAAGCTGGATCCGCACGCACCGGATTACCAGCCCTATTTCACGAACGACCGGTTCTATGCCGACGTGCTGGGCGATGGCGTGATTGCCGGCGTGATGACGCATCTGATCGATAGCCGACAGCAAGCGGCGCGCGGACTTGCGTTCCGCCCGCCCGCAGGCGATGGCACACGACGCGGCTTCGCCTTTGAATTCAGCTTTTACAAGGGGCCCGACAGCCTGGGCTACTTCCTGAACAACAAGGGTGAAGACGCCTACACCGTGCTCAACATCCTGCTTGACGTGAAACCGGTGCAACTGGCCGACCCGCTCTATCGAGAAATTGGGCCGGGCACCAAGGGCCGAACTGGGGCACACTAAGCGGTTTTTAGCCCCTGCCAAGGAAATTCCCATGAAAAAAATCATTGCGCTGCTGTTTTGTGCCCTGCTAGTCCCGGCTGCTTCCGCTCAGGACACCAAGAAGATTCGTATCGGCGTTGAAGGCGCCTACCCGCCGTTCAGCCAGATAGGACCGGACGGCAAGGTGCAGGGCTTTGATATCGACATCGCCAATGCGCTGTGCGAGCACATGAAAGCCCAGTGCACCATGGTGCAGCAGGATTTCGACGGCATGATCCCTTCGCTCAACGCCAAGAAGATTGACGCCATCATCGCCTCGATGTCCATTACCGATGAGCGCAAGAAGTCGGTGGAGTTCAGCGAAAAGTATTACCACACGCCGGCGCGACTGGTGATCAAGACAGGCTCGAACCTGACGCCCACGGCAGACGGCATGAAGGGCAAACGCATCGGCGTGCAGCGCACCACCACGCACGATCGTTTCGCCACCGCGACCTTCAACCAGTCGGAAATCGTGCGCTATGGCAAGCAGGACGAAGCCTTTCTGGACCTGACGGCGGGCCGCCTTGATGCCGTGCTTTGCGACACCGTGAACGCCTCCTCCGGATTCCTCAAGACGCCGGGCGGCAAGGGATTCCAGTTCGCCGGCCCCGTGTTCTTCGATCCCAAGTACTTCGGCTTCGGCTCCGGCATCGCCGTGCGCAAGAGCGATAACGCGCTGCGTGACGCTTTCAATGCCGCCATCAAGGCCATCCGCGACAACGGCACCTACAAGAAGATCAACGACAAGTATTTTGATTTTGACGTCTACGGCGGCGCAGCCATGCCCGCGGCCAAGAAGTAGGCAACCACACGATGCTGCACGGCTTTCTTCCGAGCATTCTGCAAGGCGGCCTGATCACACTGGCCGTTGCGTTGAACTCGCTGATGATCGCTGTGCTGCTCGGCCTTGCGGGGGCCGGGATGAAACTGTCCCGCTCCCGTGGGCTGCGTTTGCTTGCCGGTGCCTACACCACGATCATCCGTGGCGTGCCGGACATGGTGCTGATGCTGCTGATTTTTTTCGGCGGCCAGACCATCGTCAACGCGCTGGCGGCGAAAGCCGGCTATGACGGCTATGTGGACGTCAACCCGTTCATCGCGGGCGTACTCACCATCGGATTCATCTTTGGCGCTTACCTGACCGAGACTTTTCGCGGCGCCATCATGGCCGTTCCCGCGGGCCAGCGCGAGGCGGGCATTGCCTACGGCATGTCGTCATCACAGGTATTCGCGCGCATCGTGTTTCCGCAGATGGTGCGGTTCGCCATACCCTCCTTCGCCAACAACTGGCTGGTGCTGGTCAAGTCGACGGCGCTGGTGTCGGTGATCGGCCTGGGCGACATGATGCAGCGCGCCGGACTGGCCGCCGGCGCCACCCGCGAGCCGTTCACGTTCTACACCGCGGTCGCCCTGTTGTACCTGGCCATCACCACGGTTTCCGTGTTGCTGCTCAATGCCCTGCAGCGTCGCTACTCGATGGGCGTGAAGGCGGCCGTGCTGTGATCCCATCCCGGCGGGCGGCATGCTGAATCTCGATGTGATGGTGGAGAGCCTGCCGGTATTTCTGGCCGGCGCGCTGGTCACCCTGAAACTGCTGGCGGCGTCGCTGGCGATCGGCCTCGTCTGCGCGATTCCACTGGCAGCGCTGCGCTCCTCGCCTTCACCGTGGAAATCGCGCCCGGTATGGCTGTTCACCTACGTAATCCGCGGCACGCCGATGCTGGTGCAATTGTTCCTGATCTATTACGGCCTCGCCCAGTTCGAGTGGGTGCGGCAGGGGCCGCTGTGGCCCTGGCTGTCGCAGGCCTGGTTCTGCGCCGTGCTGGCGTTCGGCATCAACACCTGCGCCTACACCACCGAGATCATTGCCGGTGCGATGCGCACGCTG
>CAYSKY010000171.1:0-6510 GCA_964431425.1 uncultured Burkholderiales bacterium | reverse complement strand
GCGTAGAGCGAATTGATTTGCGCCGGGTCCAGCGGGCCGGGGCTGATGGTCTGCTGCGCAACCCGCAGCACCTTTTGGGCGGCGGCCGGTGGCACCGCGCCTGCCAGCGCGACCGCCAACATCAACATCCACTTTGCTGCCAGTCGCCATGCTGGGGCCATGCATACTCCACGGGTGAAGGTTGGGCTGCATTCTGCCGAAACCGGCGCCGCTCATGTTGCCGTGATTCGAAGTTGCCGTACAGAAACTTCGTGCACGGCCCTGTCTTTCAGCCTTCGTTTCATCATCGCCAAATCGATTTCGGGCCCCACCACCCGCGATTCGTCGGCGCCCGCAGGACAATGCAAGCCGAGGTGGGCAAGCTACGCCTACTACCCAACCTGACCGGAGACCACGCCGTGCGACGATTGCTAAACCTGCCCCTCACGCTCGCCCTGCCGCTCGTTGTCGGTGCCTGCGCCACCTCGCACCAAGCTCCAGAATCGGCCCCTGCCTACCATCCACCACCTGACGCCCTGCCGCGACTCGCGCAGAGCCTTGGAACCCATCGCGCCGCCGCCATCGGCGTCGGTGTGATCCGCCGGGGGCAATTGGTGTGGCAGGGCGTCACGGGCGAGGCCGCACCCGGCACGCCGGCCACAGTGGATACCCTGTTCAACGTTGCCTCTCTCGCCAAGCCGGTCACTGCTGAAGTCGCCCTGCGCCTGGTGGAAGCCGGTCGCATTTCGCTGGACGAGCCCATGTCGGCAGCGTGGATTGACCCGGACCTGGCGGCCGACCCGCGCCACAGCGCCTTCACACCCCGCCGCGCCCTCAGCCACCAGCTGGGCCTGCCGAACTGGCGTGGCGATCGCAAGGACGGCAAGCTGGCGTTCATCGCCGAACCGGCCAGCGGCTTCACGTATTCCGGCGAAGGCTATGAATACCTGCGGCGCTTCATGGAAAAGAAGACCGGCCAGCCCTTCGAATCGCTGGCCACCCAAACAGTATTCGCGCCGCTCGGCATGTCCGGCACCACTTTTACCGCGAACCAGCGTTTCACACAGCGCCTCGCACAGCCCATGAACAAGGAGGGCCAGTTCCGGCCCGCCGACCTGCAACCCGAGGGCAAACCCAACGCCGCCGACAACCTGTTTGTTACGCTGGCGGATTACGCAAGATTGATGATCGCCGTGGCGCATGGCGACGGCCTCGGCACCGCGCTGGCCACCGAGCGCATGCGATCGCAAGTCGTCATGCCCGCGCCCGGTTCCTGCGAGCCCGCCCCCCAGCCCGGCTGCCCGACGGTCTCCGAGTTCGGCCTCGGCTGGGTGCTGTACCGCTTTGGTCCGCAGACCATCGTTTCAAACAGCGGCATGGACTGGGGCGAATTTGCGCTGGTGTATTTCGATGCGGCCAGCGGCGATGGCATGGTCTATCTCGTCAACGGCGGCAACGGTGTGCCGGTGGTGATGGAAGCGATGGAAATGTTTGATCCTGCGTCGCCCGTGCTGGCATTTGGCCGGGCGCAGATGAGGCCGCGCTAGCCTGCATAAAAGTGCCAAAGTCAAGCATTGGCGGGGCTTCGCAAGGCATTTCGGCCTGGAGGCCGCGCCAATGCTAGAGTTTCTCCAATGCGATCTCGCCACCCCAGTCCGGCGGTGGCGGTTCCAGACGGAGCCCGGCGATGCGCTCAAGGTACATGGCCGCCACCGAATCGGCTGGATCGATGGCCAACAGTTCGCGCCATGACGCCTCGCTGGCATCCCATTGCTGTGCACGGTATTCGGCACAGGCGCGGCCGGACAGCGCAATGACAGCGGCGTTTTCGCAGATGGTGTAAATCTCCACCGCCTCAGTCTTTCCCTTGACGATGACCCGATCCACCAATCGCAGCGGCAGGCGATCGCCGATCAGTTTCGCGGTGGTACCGCTCAACAGGATTTCGGTGCCGTAGAGTTTGTTCACGCCTTCAAGTCGCGCAGCGAGGTTCACGTTGTCGCCGATGGCGGTGTAGTCGAAGCGGTCCGCCGCGCCCAGATTGCCCACCACCGCCACGCCGGTGTGCAGGCCCACCCGCATGTTCACTGCCGGCAGGCCGCGGGCAATGAGTGACTCGCGCAGGCCTTTCATGTCGAGCTGCATGTCGCGCGCCGCGCGGCAGGCGTTGATGGCGTGATTCTCGTCGGCCAGCGGCGCGCCCCAGAACGCCATGATGGCGTCGCCGATAAAGCGGTTCACCGTACCGCCGTGCTGCTTGATGATGGCGGTGGCGCGCGAGAAGTGCTCGTTGAGCAACTGTGCCACCTGTTCCGGACCGAGCTGCTCGGAGAAATTGGTGAATCCGGCGAGGTCGGTAAAAAGCAGCGTGAGTTCGCGCCGCTCACCGCCAAGCTTGAGCCCTTCGGGGTGCGCCATGATGGCGTTGACCACTTCCTCCGATACGTACATCGAGAACGCACGGCGCGTTTCGCGGCGCTGCTTTTGCTCGGCCAGATAGGCATAGCCGCCCAGGCCGGCATAGACCATCAGCACGCTCAGCATGGCGCCGGTCACCGGCAGCCACAGCATGTGCTGCGCAAACAGCCACCATGCCAGGCCGCCCATCAGGCCGATCAGCAAGGCGGCGGCCAGCGCGCTGACCAGCAGCCGCCAGCTGTGCATCAGCAGCGTGCCCAGCAGCACCGCCACTACAATCAGCAAAGCGTTCCAGTGCCAGGCAACCGGCGTTTTGCCGGTGCCGGTCAGGGCACTTTCGAGCACGTTGGCGTGGATCTCCGGGCCAGGGGTGAGAAAGCCCGTCCAGCTGGCAAAGGGCGTGACGAAGGTATCAGCCTGCACAGCGCCCGCATCCGGCGAGGCCTTGACGTCGCGGCCGACGATGACGATCTGGTCGCGGAACACATCGGGCGGCAGTTCGGTGTCGGCGTTGAGTGCCTGGTAATACGATACGAACGGAAAGGTGTGGTCGGGTCCGCTGTAGCCGATCAGCTTTTCATCCTGCGAGGGCGGCGACGGGATCATGCCCGGCTGCAGCTGGTTCATGCGATCCACGATGGCACGCCAGAACACGTCGCGCCCTTCCGGCACGCGGCGCACCACCAGGTCGCTTTCCAGCGCCACGTTGGACAGTCCGCCGGTGGCACCGGCCTGCTTGAACAACTCCAGCGGATCCACGCGGATCCACTGGCGTACGTACTGGTTCTCCTGGTAGGCCATGTGCGAAGCCACCACCACATTGCCCGCCTTGCGGATGGCTTCAGCCAGCAGCTGGTCGTCTTCAGCATTCGAGGATTCGGACAGCTGCACGTCCAGCGCCACCACCAGCGCGCCGGCGCGGTTGAGCTGGCCGATCAGGTCTGCATGCAATCGCCGCGGCCACGGCCATTGTTTGCCGATCTGCGCGAAGGATGCTTCATCGATACCGACGATGGTGATGGGCAGCGTGGAGCGGCCCTTGGCCGTGAGCACCGTGAGGAAGTCGTAGCCCTTGTATTCGACGCGCCGCCAGACATCGAGCGCACTCAACGGCAGCCAGACAGCCAGCGTCACCAGCGCCACCACCACGGGCGCCAGCCAGCCGCGTTTCTTCAGGGAGTCGCGCCATGTGCGCTTGGTCGCCATGGCCTATTGTAGAAGGCTAGAAGCGGTACGTGGCAATCACGCCGAAGACGTCGGAGGCATCCTTCTTCAGCAGGTTGAGCCCGTAGGCCTCCAGCGTCCAGTGTTTGCGATCGAGTTCCACAGTGGCACGAACCTGCGCATCCCAGCCCGCTGCGATCGGCGCGGTGTAGGTTTCATCGCTGTAACGCAGGCTGCGCCATACCGCCTGTGCGCTCACGTAACTGCGCCCGGCCATGGCCCAGGTGGCGCCAAGGCTCGCGGTGTGGCGCGGCAGGTAAGGCACATGATTGTCGCGGAAAGCATCGTAGGTATTGCGGCTGTCGGTGTAGGTGTAATTGAAGCGCGCCGCGAGCGATCGCCACACGATCTGTTCGGCTGAAACTGATCCTGCCGTGACGGTCGCACGCGAGAACACCGGTGTGTCTTCGAGCACATCGGGTTTGGGCGGCAGCGGCAGCAGGCGGTTGCGCAGGCGGTCGAGGTTGGTCACGTCGGCCCGCGTATTGAGCACGCCATCGAGCGTGGAAGCGAGATTGTCGATGCGCTGCCCGTCGAGGCTGGCTGTCAGGAAGGTCGTTGCCGAGGCTTCCCACTCCATGCGCGCGTGACACCGCGACTGCCGGCCGCCGGCAAACACCAGCCGGTCGTCGATCGGCACCCCCGCCACCGCCACCGGCGCCAGCGTGCCCGGCGAGGCGGGACGCGTCCAGGCCTGGCAGGCGCCGCGCAGCAGACGGCCGGGCTGTAGCCGGAAGACCGCACCGACCGCGGCGTTGGCACGATCGCGATCGTAGTTCTCGCGAATGTCGGCCACACCCGCGGGGCTTGCGATCACGATATGAAAATCACGATCCTTCTGATAGGTGGCCCAGCCCAGCGAACCCTCAAGCGTCCAGGCCGCGCTGTCTTGCCGCGCCTGCGCGTAGACCTGCGCCGAGCGGTCGCGGTCGGTGGAATCCAGCGTGTTACGCAGCGGTGTGCCGCCGGGAAAATTGATGGTGGCATCCTGCAGCAGGGTGTTGGTGGTGCGCAGGCGTGCGGCCTCCGCGCCGACGGTCCATTCGCGCCCCGCCCCGGTCACGTGGGTGAATCGCAACTGTGCATCCGCGCTGCGTGGCTTGGTCACGAAATCGGTGGCACGTCCCAGGGTCAGTCCGGGCAGGATGATGCTCACTTTTTCCGCCACGGTGGAACGCTCATCACCGGCGCCCGCCTTGAACCAGAACTGCGAACGCGCATCGAGTTTGAAATTGCCGCCCGCATCAACGCGGTTGTTGTAGCCGTCGACTTGCTGGAACAGGCCCGTCACATTGCGGTCGCCGATGTCGGCATCGGCGGAAAGCCGGTTGGCGTACAGAAAGAAGCCGCGGTCCCAGCCGGGCTTCACGCCCAGTGCCACGGTGGCCACGCGCGCATTCGCCGAAAGCGCCGTGTTGCCTGGGCGGATGCGGGTGTCGATGAATTCGCCGAAGTACGACACGGTTGTGGGCAGTTGCGCGCTGCCATTCACGGTGAGGACAGGCTCGGTCAGTTTCAAGTCGTCGCTGCGATTGGCGCGCAGTGACAACGCGGCGTAGTGGCCGGGCGTTTCCACCAGCGGCTGGTAGCGGTTGGGCGCGCCGAACGCCGCGGGATCGAGCAGGAAACCCTGCAACAGCTCCGAACGGCGCGTGAAGTCGCCGGCATACCGATCCGCCAGGAACAAGTGACTGCCGGCCCACAACGGCAGATAGGATTCCTGCGCCATGTGCCGCGCCCAGGATTCCATGCCGAAGAACGACATCGCGCTGCCGAGGTTGGCGCCGCCGGCCTGGTTGTTTGCCAACTGGTTGAGCGATTTCAGGTAGGGCATCAGCCGCACCGCTTCCCGCGCCTCGTCGATGGCGGCGGCGGGCTCCAGCGCATCGACATGCATCTGGCTGGCCATGAAATGTGGCAGCGGATCGTTACGATCGACTTCGCTCACCTTGAGCAATTGTGGATAGGCCCGATCCGGACGCTCCTGGCGTGCATAGGCCACGGCCAGATAGAGTTGGGCGCGGGCATAGCGCGGTTCGATCAGCGTGGCCCGCAGCAGCAGGTCCAGCGCCGCCTCGTTATCACCGGACTTCAACTCAAGAAGGGCCTTGCCGGTCAGCAGCACCACGTTGTCGGGCTGCGCGGCCAGCGCGGCATCAAACGATTGGCGTGCCACTGCGAAATCGCCCGCGGCCGTTTCCATGGTGGCGCGTTCGGCCTGCACATCAATCGACCGGGCGTCGCGTTTGAGCGCTTCGTCGAAACATCGCCGCGCCTCGGCAAAGTCTTCGCGCTCGGCGGCCACCAACCCCAGCCCCAGCCAGCCGCGCGCATCGGCCGGCGCGATCTCGGCTGCGCGCTGGTAAACGCTGCGGGCGGCGATGGCATTGCCATTGAGCCGGGCGATGTCGCCGCGCGCCAGCCAGGCCTCGGCGTGCTTTGGCTCGCGCTGCAATGCGCGGACTACATAGCTTTCTGCCACCGCGGCGTCATCACGCAGCAACGAAAGCCGCGCCTGCGCGGTGGGCACACGTGCATCGCGGGGGAACCGGCTATCGGCCTGCGCGAGGCTTTGCGCGGCACGCGCCAGCTCGCCGTCAAACACCTCGAAATCCGCCAACAGCAATCGCGCCGAGGCACTGTCGGTAGCGGCCACCGCGATGGCCTCCGTCAGAACACGGCGCGCGGTTTCGGCGCGACCGCCGGCCATCTCTGTGGCGGCTTTATCCAGTACCGCCTGCGCCGCCGGATCGGCTTCACGGTAGCGCGCCGGATTCACCGCGGTCGATGCCACCCACTGGATGCGATCGCGCGGATTGACCACCTGCACCTTTACCGGTGCCCTGCCCTTTTCGGCCACCGCCTGTTCGTTGCGCCCGACGGCCACAC
>CAYSKY010000170.1:0-6521 GCA_964431425.1 uncultured Burkholderiales bacterium | reverse complement strand
GTGTAATGCAGGGTCTGATGTGGCGCGCTGTTAATCCTGATGGAACGCTGACGTATAGCTTCGTTGAAAGCGTGAAGGCCAGCTACCCCTATTGGACCATCCGGCTGGTTGGCGGCGTGATGTTCCTTTCCGGCATGCTCATCATGGCTTACAACACGTGGAGAACGGTTGCGCTGGGCAAGGCCTACGATGCCCCGATTCCAGCAATCGAAAATGACTCGCACGCCGCACCCGCTGGCGCTGCCGCAGCGGCACAGGGAGACTGAACATGAAATTTACCCACGAAACCCTGGAAAAGAACATCGGTCTGATGATCGTACTCGTCGTGCTGGTCGTCAGCGTTGGTGGCTTGGTGGAAATTGTTCCCCTGTTCTTCCAGAAGTCGACCATGGAACCGGTTGCGGGACTCAAGCCTTATACGCCCCTCCAATTGGCGGGTCGCGACATTTACCAACGTGAAGGCTGCTACAACTGCCACTCGCAGATGATCCGGCCGTTCCGCGCCGAAACCGAGCGCTACGGGCACTATTCGGTCGCGGGCGAGTTTGTCTATGACCATCCGTTCCAGTGGGGCAGCAAGCGCACCGGCCCTGATCTGCACCGCGTTGGCGGCCGGTACAACGACGACTGGCACCGGCTGCACCTGCGCCAACCGCGCGACCTGGTACCGGAATCGAATATGCCGGCCTACCCGTGGCTGCAAAAAGCCATGCTGGATCCGTCCGAGTCGGCACCGCGTATGACTGCACTGTCACGCGTCGGCGTTCCCTACACCAAAGATCAGATTGAAAAGGCCGCTGACGAAGTGAAGGGCAAGACTGAGGAGGATGCGTTGGTCGCGTATCTGCAGGTTCTCGGAACCGCGTTGAAGAATGTGAAATAGCCATGGACATCAACGACCTTCGCACAATAATCACGTCGCTCTCGTTCCTGGTGTTCATCGGGATCGTTACTTGGGCATACAGCAGCCGCCAGAAGTCGCGCTTCGAGGAAGCAGCGAATCTGCCCTTTGCCGATGACGATCTGGCGGGAGAGGCACTACTTCATTCCAAGCAAAACAGCACCGGAGTCCGCTCATGAGCGATTTCACTTCAAGTTTCTGGCATTGGTATATCGCGGCCATTTCACTCGTCGGCATCCTCGGTTGCGGCGTATTACTTCGCATGCAGAGTACGGCGCAACAGCCAAAAGGCACAAAGGCCGAACTGCACGGCCACGTGTGGGACGATGACCTTACCGAGTACAACAACCCGCTGCCTAAATGGTGGATGTGGATGTTCTACATCACCATCGTTTTTGCGCTGATCTACCTGGCGTTCTATCCCGGCCTCGGCAATTTTGCCGGCCAGCTCGGCTGGACACAGACCAAGGCGTATGACGAAGAGGTCAAGCAGGCTGATGCCCAATTCGGCCCGTTGTTCGCAAAGTACCAGCAGGTGGATGTGGTCACTTTGTCCAAGGATCCGCAAGCTGTGGCCATGGGCCAGCGCCTGTTCCTCACCTACTGCATCCAGTGCCATGGTTCGGATGCAGGCGGCGCCAAAGGCTTTCCAAACCTGCGCGACAAGGACTGGCTGTACGGCGGAGATCCGGCCACGATCGAGACCACCATTCTCAACGGTCGCAATGGCGTGATGCCGGTACTCGGCGACGCCATCGGCGGCGACGCCGGCATCAAGGAACTGGTGCAGTACGTACGCTCCATGTCCGGGCTGAAGCACGATGCCAAACTGGCAGAAGCCGGCAAGGCACGTTTCGGCATCTGTGCGGCCTGCCATGGTCCCGAAGGCAAGGGCAATATCGCAATGGGTGCGCCCAACCTGACCGACGGCATCTGGCTCTACGGAAGTTCCGAGGAAACCATCACGGAAACCCTCAAATACGGCCGTAACAACATGATGCCCTCACAGAAGGAACGTCTGGGTGATGCCAAGGTGCATCTGCTCGCTGCCTACGTCTACAGCCTTGGCGGCGGACAACCGGCGCCAGCACCGGCGGCTGATGCAGCTCCGGCAGCGACGGCTGATGCCGCCCCCGCAGCTGCGCCTGCGGCTCCGGCGGCGGCCAAGCCGGCGAAGCCGTAGCATCGCGTTTTGATGTCCAATACTTCCAAAGTTATACCGATCACCCCTGCTCCTGACGCCGCCGGCGATCAGGAGCAGGCGCTTTATGAAGTTCGGAAAAAGATCTACCCGCGTGCGGTCAGCGGCTGGTTCGCCAAGTGGCGCTGGACCCTCGTATTCATCACCCAACTGATTTTCTATGGCTCTCCCTGGCTGAGTTGGAACGGCCGGCAGGCCGTGCTGTTCGACCTCGGCGCCCGCAAGTTTTACATTTTTGGTGTGGTTTTCTGGCCTCAGGATTTCATCTACCTGACGCTGCTGTTGATGATCTCGGCCTACTCGCTGTTCCTGTTCACGGCGGTGGCCGGCCGACTCTGGTGCGGATATGCGTGTCCGCAGACGGTCTACACGGAAATCTTCCTGTGGATCGAGCGCAAGATTGAGGGTGAGCGCCCCGCGCGCATGCGCCTTGACGAGGGCCCGCTGTCCGCTCGCAAGTTCGGCCTCAAGTCCGCAAAACACGGCGCGTGGATCGCGCTGGCGCTGTGGACCGGTTTCACGTTTGTCGGGTACTTCACGCCCATCCTTGACCTTGGACGCGAAGTCTTCACCTGGACGTTGGGCCCTTGGGAAACCTTTTGGCTGTTCTTTTACAGCTTCGCCACCTACGGCAATGCCGGCTGGATGCGCGAACAGGTCTGCAAATACATGTGCCCCTATGCGCGCTTCCAGGGGGTGATGTTTGATCGCGACACACTGGTGGTGGCCTACGACACCGAGCGTGGCGAACCACGTGGCGCCCGCTCGAAGAAAGCCGACTACAAGGCAAAAGGACTCGGAGCCTGTGTCGATTGCGACATCTGTGTGCAGGTTTGCCCCACGGGCATCGACATCCGCAAGGGGCAGCAGTATGAGTGCATCGGCTGCACTGCCTGCATCGACGGTTGCAACCAGGTTATGGACAAGATGGGTTACGATCGGGGACTGATCCGTTACGCGTCCCTCAACGGCGTCAGCCAGCATCTTGGCTGGAAAGAAATGATACGCCGCGTGTTCCGCCCTCGCGTCCTGATCTACACCAGCGTGTTGTGCCTGATCATTACCGCGGCGTCGGTAAGCCTCTATTTGCGAGTGCCGCTCAAAGTTGATGTCATCCGCGATCGTGCCGCGCTGTCACGCGAAGTTGCCGACGGCCAGATCGAGAATGTCTACCGGCTGCAGATCATGAACACGCAGGAGGAACCGCGTAAACTGATGATCACCGCCACGGGCATCGACGATTTGAAGGTGGGCGATTTGAAACTGCCGCTGGAAATCAACTCGGCGACCACCCAGATGATCTCGCTCAGCCTGCGTGCGCCGGCTGAAAAAGTACAAAAGGGTTCGAACCGCATCCAGTTTCATATCGTGCCACTGGATACACAGGGCAAGCCGAACCCCGATGAGTTTTCGCTGCACGAGAAGTCCATTTTCTTCAAATCCTGAGGAGCTGCCATGAACGTGACCACAGCAGTTGCTGCAACACCGTGGTACCGCGAGCCGTGGCCCTGGCTGCTGATGGCGGGCCCCGCCATCGTCGTGGTTGCCGGTTTCATCACGCTGGCACTGGCCATACGCAGCTCGGATGGCTTGGTGGCTGATGATTACTACAAAGAAGGCAAGGCCATCAACAAAACCATTTCCCGCGACCTTCGGGCGCAGGAACTGGGCTATGCCGCCCGCCTCGCGCCGGCAGCCGATGGCAGGGTGCAAGTCTTATTCGCCGGCACCAGCCCGACCGCCTCGCAACTCACCCTTACCCTCCACCACCCGACCCGCAGCGGGGGCGACCACGTGATGCAGCTGGTGCGCACGGAACCCGGCAGGTATGCCGGATCGCTGCCGGATTTTGCTGCGTCACGCTGGGGGATGACCTTGGAGGATGATGGCAAGGCATGGCGCCTCACCGGCAGCTGGAACCCCGGTGCGGTTGACGCCACGCTGGGCGGCATCCCGGCGAAGCCCTAGACCCACCGGGCGCGCGGAATGTCACGTTATCTGATGTGGGTGTTGTGGCCATCGTTTTTGGCTGCCGGAATCGGTACCGGCATTGTTTTCACGCTGCTGGATCCGACGGAACTCGTGATCTTGGGTCACCCGGTCACCGTCAGCCGCAACGGGATTTATTCGCTGGGATTCTTTATTCTTTGGGCGATTTGCGCCGCAGCCAGTGCACTCAGTTGCTTTTTGCAGGCCACGCATCACCTCGAAGACCTGAACAGCCGCCGTCCCTGACGAAGGGCTCCGCAGTCGCCTGTACAACCTCTTGCTTTTAACGCGGCATCACGTTGACCGGTTGGGCAGGCCCCGCACGCAGAAAATCCAGGGCGTATGCAAGTTGTCCTGCCGACTCGGCGTGGATTGAAAACAGCGGCTGTCCGGCAACAACTGCCTCCCCCAGATGCACATGCAGGTCAATACCGGCCGCTGGCGCCTGTGGCGCACCCGCCAGCTTGGCCACCCTTGAGAGGCGACGGTTGTCGAAGGTCTCGACCGTTCCGGACACGCGGCTGGTGATGTCTTCGCGAAAGGACGCGACCGGCGGTCGGCGCATTCCGCCCTGCGCTTCGCAAATAGCCTGGAATTTGGCCCAGGCCAGCCCGCTGTCCAGCGTTCGCCGCGCAAGTATTGCGCCTTCACCCGGCGCCGCAGCCGCACCCAGCTCCAATACAGCAGCGGCAAGGTTGAGCGCGCGTTCACGCAAGTCCGCCGGCGCATGCTCTCCCCCCTGCAAAACGGCAAGCACATCGCGCGCTTCGAGCGCCGGGCCGATGCCGCGCCCGACCGGCTGGCAACCATCGGTCTGGACAATCTTCAATTTCATGCCCAGCGCGCCCGCCACATGGGTGAGGCGTGCCGCCAGGTTGTCGGCAGCCACAGCACTGCGCAGCTTTGCCGAGGGCCCGACCGGGATGTCAATCACCACGTGACTGGAGCCGGCAGCGGCTTTTTTTGACAACACGGATGCCACCAGCAACCCCTCGCTGTCAAAGTCGAGCGCGCGTTCGACCCGGATAAGAATGTCGTCGGCGGGACTGAGACGGACCATCCCGCCCCACACCACGCATCCCCCCTCACGTTCGACCACCCTTCTCATGGCGGCCAGGTCCAGGTCAACCGGCGCCAGGGTTTCCATGGTGTCGGCCGTCCCGGCGGGCGAGGTGATGGCGCGCGACGACGTCTTTGGTATCACCAGACCGCACGCGGCGGCAATGGCGACCACAATCGGTGTGGTACGGTTTCCCGGCAATCCTCCGACGCAGTGTTTGTCGCAAACCACCGGTTCCTGCCAGCGCAGCTGGTCGCCGACCTGGATCATGGCACGGGTGAGGTGGAGGGTCTCATCGGTATCCAGCCGATCGCCGGCGCAGGCCGTCACCAGTGCCGCAAGATGCAGATCCGATAACTGGCCGCGAACAAGATCGGTGACCAGCATGGCGTACTCGGCGGCCCCCAGGCGCCCTCCCATCACCTTTGCGCGCAGCAGGCTTTCAGCATGCGACGGCTGCGGGTGCGACACCGAGGCGCCCTGCCCTTCCCGTGCGCCGAGCATGTGCCAGGCCGATTCGGAAAGTGAAATTTCGTCGGTGCCGATGATGTCACCGTCCACCACATGCAGCGTTGCCACCACGCTTTTGGGGCCAATATGCACGGCGATGCGTGAGTGCACGCCAAACCCCTCGGAGCGGCAGATCGGACAATCACGATGCAGGAACGCAACCGGTTCCAGGTAGGAGTCGATGTGCAGCCTGCGCAACCGCAGGCGGTGCTTGACCGTCGAGCCGCAATTGCCGGCGGCCGCACGCAGGTCAGTCAAGCGTCACCCGGTCACGGTAGTCAGGCACGCTGACCGTCCAGCCCAGTGTCTCCTCAATGCGCCGCCGCAACTCGTCTGCCGCTGAAGGCTCGCCATGGGTAATGAACGTGTGGCGTGGCGGCCGCTTGAATGATGTCAGCCACGCCAGGATCTCGCGATAATCGGCATGCGCCGACAAGCCCTCGATCTTCACCACCTCGGCGCGGACCGGTACATATTCACCGTGAATCTTGATGGCGTCGGCGCCGGCCTCCAGAGAGGCACCGCGGGTTCCGGCCGCCTGGAAACCCGCCAGCACGATGGAATTGCGGGCATCAGGCGCGAACGCGCGCAGGTGATGCAGGACGCGGCCGCCGGTCGCCATGCCGCTGGCGGAAATGATGATCATCGGGCCCGCCCGCATGTTCAGGGCCTGCGATTCCTCCGGTGTCTTGATGATCTGGGCCACCGCAAAGGCAGCGCGGCACTGTTCGGCGCTGAGGCGGTGTTCCGACGCGTGCTGCAAATAGAGGCGGGTTGCATCGGCCGCCATCGGGCTGTTGAGAAAGACCGGCACATGCGGAATGGCGCGGCGTTGCTGAAGGCGCCACAGCAGGTACATC
>CAYSKY010000169.1:0-6528 GCA_964431425.1 uncultured Burkholderiales bacterium | reverse complement strand
GCGTGCATTCCTGACCCGGCCGGCTGGCGCGCTGGGTAGCGCGACGGCCCCGTCCAATGAAAAACGCCGCTGACGGGTCAGCGGCGTTTTGTTTGTCGGGCCGGGCTGACCTGTGGCTCAGGCAACTCCAGCAGCATGCACGAAACGTCCGCCGGCGGCGGGCTCTCCCTCAGGCGGATTGACCGCCAGGAGCTTTAGCGCCTTGGCATAGATATCAGTCATGATGCGCGGCAGCACGAAGCAATAGGCGCGGAAGATGGCGCGACGCGTCAACGCATCGCATTCAAAGGTGTGGAGTGCATCGAGCAGGCTGCGCAGAAACACGCGCGGGAACAGCGGGTTGTGCGATTCGGGCAGCGTCTGGCGTTCAAGCAGGTCGCGCAGCGCCACGGCGATGCGCGGCAATTCGGCCTGGCAATGCTCACGCAGGCGGCCGACACACAGTTCCAGTTCAAAATCTTCCTGCATGCCCAGTTGTTCGATCAGCAGCAATGCATCGGCAGAGAACTGCCCCGTGTGGCTGATGGAATCCTCCGGGCAGTCCAGCTTTTCGTCAAAGCGCTGGTTGAGCCGGCTCTCGATCATCTCCCCCAAAGCCCCCTGATACTCGGCCAGGACGATGTTGGCCTTGCGTAGCAATTCCTTGTCGGCGGTCTTGCCGCTCTTGCCCAGGTTCTCCTGCAGGTGCGCCCGGACGCGGGGGAGCGCTTCTTCCACGCGCTGTGCAAATCGTGAGGCGACGAGCATGCGCAGGTTGTCGAGGGCCGTCAGTTGTGACGGAATCAGATGTTTTTCGGCGTGCGCGGTGCCGGATCGGGCGGTCAACATGATGCTTCCCTTGGATTTTTTTGTTCGATGCCAGGTTTTCGACCTGGTTGGATCAATCCTAGGTCCGCGCACCATCCAAGTCATTCAGGAAAAACCGAAATGGCCGCCTCGCAATTTCCCAGTGTGTCCTGCGGCCCGCACCTTCAGCCCCACCCAACGGACGCGACCTCAGTTGCCGTCGTTGTCGTCGCACAGGTCCGTCAGCGGCCAGACCGCCGACGAAAGAGTGGCCATCACCACCGGATCCGACGCGTACAGACCGAATATTTTCTGGTTGTGCCGTGCGGCCAGGAATCCACTGGCCCACAGCGCCGCTTCGCTTTGCGGAGCATGCATGGTGAGGGACACGTGGCTGCAGCCGGCCGCCTGTGCCTGGCAACCCAGGTCCAGCAGCAGTTTCTTGATGACCGGGCCGGGCCGGGACTGGTCTGCCCGGATGTCGATGACGTGCGCGGTGGCGGCATCCCCGTTCCGCAATACCCGCCAGGCGACCAGGCCGGCAAGCCTGCCGTCCCGCCAGGCTCCCGTCACGGTGTACCGGCCGCGCGGATTGTCGAGCAGGCGGTGGTTCAGGTAAGCGGGAGACCGCATTACGATGACGCGGCCAGCCACATCGGTTGCAAACAGGCGGGCAGTCTCCTCATCGAAGCGTTCGATCGCCCGCAGCGACAGCGCACGTCCGGAAAACAATCCGCCGGCCCGGCGCAACACGGCGAGGCCGCTGCGAAACAGCACGCCCAGCGGGGCACGCAGCGCGGGGGAGGAGATACGCCGGCGCAGGTAGGCGTCAATGTCGATCTGCAGGCGCCATTCGGTCAGTGGCGCCATGGCATGAAACAGCCGGCCGACGGTTCCGGCGGAATTTCGATTGGCGCCGACCGCGATGGCGATTGCGGATTGCTGGAAAACGGCCTGATTCAGCCATACGCCGAGCCCCGTGGCCTGCACCTCGCTCGCCACAAGAATGTCCATGGTGCGCACCATGTTGTGACGCGTGCCGTTCAACGCACATTCCATGTCTTCGGTGCCGACAATGCCAAGCAGGTGCTCCTCGCGCCGCAAGACATACATCTCGCCCATTCCGCATCCCGGTCTGCCAAAGCGGTATCGCCATGCGAGGTAGGCGCTGTCGTTGGTCCGGGCGGCATTCCCGCTATGCCGTTGGCGGAATGCCACCACGTCATCGAGGTCCCGCGCATCTGCCGGCCGGAAGCCGGCATGCAACTGCGCCGGCGTCACCCCCAGGGCGCGGGCGACCAGACGTGAGGTTGTTTCAAAGCCGGGTGGCTGCCGCATTCGATGCGTCAGTCGCGGATGAGGCCCTGGTTGCCCAAGAACGTCAGGATGTCGTTGACTGACTTCATTTGGCGCGAGGTTTCGGCACCAAGTTCGACGCCGAAGCGTTCATCGATTTCGGCGATCAGCATCAAAGCGCCCATCGAATCCCAGCCGGGCAGGGTTTCGCGCAGCCGGTCGGGCGTGATTGCGTCCGTGGTTTCGTTGAAAGCCTCGGCAATCATCTGCAAGGCCTCGGCGTGGGAGATGGCTTGTGCTGGTTTGTGCATGAACTTTTTTATGTCGGGCCGTTGGGAACGGTACGGTTATGTTGACAGCGTGGATTCCAATCGGTAGTCCGCGTGGGAAATGACGACCGCCCGGTCGATCTGCGTGAGGATGGAGCCCCAAGACAATCCCACACCATAACCCAGCATCATCACCCGCAGCGGCTGGTTGCTTCCGCAGGCCCGCGCCTTCTCCATGGCGGCGCCCAGCGATTGGGTCAATACCAGCGGTACCGACGGGCCGCCGCTGTTGCCGTAGTTTTCGAGAATGAGAGGGACGCGGTCTTCCGGCAGGCCGCATTTCTTGGCGATGTGCAACATGATGAAGCGGTTGGACTGGTGGAAGGCATAGGCGTCGATATCGGTGACGCCGAGACCGGCAAAGCCCAGCGTTTCCTCGATCAGTTCGGGAACACGCTTGACGGTGAAATTGAAAATGGCGGCGCCGTCCATCTCGAGGTGCAGGTGCCGGGCGTTTTCCGGGAAGCGATCGCGAAATCCACCACCGCGGATCATCAGCTGTTGCGCACCGGCGCCGTCGGTGTGCAGGGCGAAATAGGAGTCGGCCGCATCGCTCGCGCTTTCGATGGCCGTGGCCGAGCCGGCGTCGCTGAAGAGCAGGGTGGTGGCGTGGTCGTCCGCGGTGATGAACTTGCTGGGTGTCTCGCCGTGCAGCAGCAGGATGCGTTGCTGGCCGCCCGCCCGCAGCATGCTGGCGGCCAGGTAAACGCCGTAGGGATAGCCCGAGCAGCCCAGACCGACATCAAACGCAGCGCAATCAGCACTGAGCCCCAGCCGATGTTGGAGCACACAACTGCTGGAGGGGAGGAAATAGTCAGGCGACTGGGTGACAAAAATGAGGCCGGTGATTGAATCCGGCGACCAACCCAGACGGTCAAGCAGGTCCTTGGCAGCTTGATGACACAGGTCCACCGAAGTGACGTTGTCCGCGGCTACGCGGCGTTGCCGGATCCCCGCCATGGCGACCACCTTGCGTACCTCGGCGGCGCCATAACGTTCGGCACAGTCGGCGTTGTCGGCTATCTGCGGCGGCACACAGGTGGCGATGCCGGCGATCCTGAAGCCACCGATGCGGGAGAGACTCATAAATGCGGGAGCGGCCCGAAACGGGTCTGATTGGAAACGTGCATGGCAGTATCCCCGAGCGGGGCGGCGAGCGTCAAATGCATTCACATCTGAAACAGCAGGCTTGACCCGATACCGGCGCAGGCCAAGCCACTGCGGGTGCTAGAGTGGCGGCTGTTCACCTCGCGTCATTTCCCGCCGGTTTCTCCCGAACGCATGTCATCTTCCGCCGACGCCAACCAGGCTTCTCCTTCGCTCATCGGCTGGCTCGGTATCACCCAGATCATCGCCTGGGGATCAATCTATTACCTGTTCGCCTTGCTGATTGTGCCGCTCGAGCGCGAGCTCGGCGCAAGCCGGACGGCGATATCGGGTGCATTTTCCGCGAGCCTGCTGGCCTCGGGCTTGGCCGCGCCATGGATCGGTCGATTGATTGACCGCGCCGGTGGCCGCATGGTGATGGCGGTGGGGTCGGTGGCCGGCGCAGCGCTGCTGGCGGCGCTCGCCCACGTGCAATCCCTGCTGATGCTCTATGTGGTCTGGACGGCACTGGGGCTGGCGATGGCGGCGACGCTGTACGAGGCTGCGTTTGCGGTGGTGACTCATGCTTTTCCGCAAAACTACCGGCGTGCCATCACGACCCTCACGCTGTTCGGGGGCTTTGCCAGCACGGTGTTCTGGCCGCTGACAGCATGGCTGATGGAATCGCTGGGATGGCGGGGCGCCACCTTGTGCTGGGCGGCGCTCAACCTCCTGCTGTGTGCGCCCATCCACTTTTTGTGCGTGCCGGTGGGCCACCGCGATTCGCATATCAGACAGACCCCGCAGGGGCGCCCATCCGGCCGGCCATGGTTGCGCAATCCGGCGTTCCTGGCATTCGCGCTGTCCTTTGTCGGTCAGTCACTGGCCATCTCTGCGGTAAGCGTGCATCTTTTGGCACTGCTGGCCGAGCGTGGACTCACGGCCACGGAGGCCGCGATGGTGGGGGCGATGGTCGGGCCCATGCAGGTGACCGGACGCGCACTGGAAATGGCGGTCAGCGGCCGGCTTTCTGCGGTGCAGGTGGGTCGCTGGGCGGTGCTGTTGCTGCCGGTTTCGTTGCTGCTATTGATTCTGGCCGGTGTGCAGTGGTGGCTGCTGGTGCTGTTTGCCTTTCTGTACGGCACCGGCAATGGTGCGATGACCATTGTGCGCGGCGCCGCGCCGGTGGAACTGTTCGGTCGTGAGCGCTACGGAGCGATGACCGGCGACATCGCGGCACCGGCCATGATTGCGCGGGCGGCCGGCCCGCTGGTGGCGGCCGTTGCCTGGAGCACACTGGGAGCGGGCGACGGGGGCTATCGGGCACTGCTCATCCTGCTGGTGGTGCTGGCCGCGCTGGCCGCCTTCATGTACTACTGGGCGACCCGGCCGGTGACGGTGGCACGGTAATCCGGCGCCCCCTTCGCACGCAATTTCCCACAGGGCGCATTGTTGGGTATGCTCGCGCCATCCCAAATCCTGCGCGATCACGCTGAACCTGCGTGGCGCTGATCCATGAGCACACCTTCGCTGCGCCAGAAGCTGTTCCGCACCCTGCCCATCGATGCCCACGATAAAGCTGCTGCCGGCGACAGTCTGCACCGCACGCTGGGTGTGCTGCCACTGACCATGCTGGGGGTCGGCGGGACCATCGGTACCGGAATCTTTTTCACACTGGCAGAGGCGGTGCCCAAGGCGGGGCCTGCGGTGATCCTGTCGTTCCTGATTGCTGCGCTGACGGCCGGGCTCACCGCGCTTTGCTATGCCGAATTGGCGGCGCGCATTCCGGCTTCCGGTTCCTCGTACTCATACATCTACGTCACCGTGGGCGAATTTTTTGCCTACGTGGTGGCCTGGTGCCTGTTGCTCGAGTACGGGCTGTCGGCCAGCGCCACCGCCATCGGCTGGTCGGCCTACCTCAACAACCTGCTCGACAACGCTTTTGGCTGGCACATTCCCGAGGCCTTGCGTTCGCCCATGTTCGTGCTGGGCAAGGATGGACTGGAGATCCACCTGGACCGCATCAACCTGCCGCCGGTACTGCTGGTCTGCCTGTGCGGCGTATTGCTGATGCGCGGGGTGCGCGAGTCCACCGGCGTCAACACCGCCATGGTGCTGGTCAAGATTGCCATCCTGATTTTCTTTGCGGTGATCGCCCTGCATGGATTCTCGGCCGAAAACTTCACGCCGTTTTTCAACACCGACAACAGCAAGGGGCACGCCGGCATGGCGGGTGTGACGGCCGCCGCCGCCACGGTGTTCTTTTCGTTTATCGGGCTCGATACCGTGGCCACCGGCGGTGCGGAGGCGAAGAACGCACGGCGCGACGTGCCGCTGGGAATCATCGCGGCGCTGCTGATCGTCACGGTTTGCTATCTGCTGGTGGCGGTGACCGCCGTCGGCGCGCAGGCAGCCGGCAAGTTCGAAGGCCAGGAGGCGGGGCTTGCCGTGATCCTGCAAAACGTCACCGGCAAGGTCTGGCCGGCGATTGTGTTGTCGGCGGGGGCGGTGATCTCGGTGTTCAGTGTCACCCTGGCCTCGATCTACGGTCAGACGCGGGTGCTGTATGCGGTGAGCCGCGACGGGCTAATCGGCAAGTGGTTCCGGCAGGTTGACCCGAAAACCAAGGTTCCCGCGCGCAACACGATGGTTGTCTGCCTGGCCGTATCACTGGTGGCCGGCACGGTGGATTCCGGCTATCTGTGGGACATGGTCAGCATGGGAACGCTGGTCGCCTTCGCCATCGTCTCGGCGGCGATCCCGGTGATCCGCGCGCGGCACATCGATGCACCGGGGCATGCGAATGGCTTTCGAGTCCCGTTCGGACCCTGGCTGGTGCCCGGGCTGTCGATCCTGTCCTGCCTGTACATCATGAAAGACCTGTCGGCAACCACCTTTGTGGTGTTTGGCGTGTGGATGTTGCTCGCTGTTGCGGCTTATTTTGCCTGGGGCATCCGTCACTCCCGTCTCAACCAGGCGTCGGCCGGTTGATAGTTTCGTCGCTGCTTTCGCCGCATCGAGAGGTGAAACT
>CAYSKY010000168.1:0-6596 GCA_964431425.1 uncultured Burkholderiales bacterium | reverse complement strand
GTGCCCAGGTACGCCTGCTGCACGATATCCGAGGCAATCACTGCCGCCGGTTCGCCGTCGGCCACCAGGGTACCGTTGTGCAAAACAATGATGCGGTCGGCCAGTTCGCGCACCACATCCATTTTGTGTTCCACCAGCAGGATGGTTTTGGTCTTGTCCTTTTTGAGGGCGCGGATCAGGTTCAGTACCGTCGGTACTTCATCGGCGCTCATGCCGGCGGTGGGTTCGTCAAACATGAATACCTGTGCACCCAGCGCCATGAGCATGGCCACTTCCAGTTTGCGCTGGTCGCCGTGGGGCAGGCCGGCGACGTTGCTGGCTGCCTTCTCCAACATGGAGACCTCGGCGAGGATCTGTTCGGCGCGTTCCGTCAGCGCACGGTGATCGCTCCAGATGCTCCACAAGTTGAGCCCATGACGATGCGGGCCCGGCGTGTTGGCCTGCACCGCCAAGCGCACGTTTTCCAGCGCGCTCAAATGCGGGAACAGGTTGGTGAGCTGGAACGCGCGGCCGAGCCCTGCGCGACAACGTCCGGACGGCGACAGGCCGGACAGGTCCAACCCGTTGAGCGACACGCTGCCTGCGGTTGCTTTCAGCTGGCCGGAAATGAGATTGAAGTACGTCGTTTTGCCGGCGCCATTGGGGCCGACGATGGCCGTGAGCGTGCCCGGCTCGAAGGCGCAACTGACGGCGTTGACCGCGACGTGCCCGCCGAAGCGGATGGTCAGGTCTTTGGTGGACAGCAAGCCCATCCGCTACGGGCGCTTGCTGGTGGCCGGCGCCACCGGCGCGGAGCCCCTGGCGAGCTGTTCGATCATGCCGGCGATGGCCTTCATCTGCGGCGCGGATTTCTTCGCGTAGTTGGCGTCATCGTAGCCCCACCAGTCCCAGCAGCTGTTGACGGCACCCTTGCCGGTCTGCGGATACAGCACCACGATGTGGTTGGTGTCGGCCCAGCGGTTGTAGCCGGTGTTCTTCACGTAGTCCTGGCCAATGTCGGTGGCGTTCTGTTTGCATCCGTGCAGCACCACGTGCACGCGGCAGCTGGCACCGGCCGCGCAAGTCTTCGGCACATACACAAAACCGCTGGTGCCCATGCCGTGGCCGGTGACGATTGCCGATTGGTCGAACTCGATCAGGTTGCCGTCGAGTGCGCCGCTTTTGCGCGGCGCCAATGTGCCGTACAGGTTTTGCAGAAGTTCGCCGGCGAGGTCAAACCCGCAGTTGTTGATGAACGGCATGGCCTTGGCCTGGCAGGCGCCGCCGAAGTCGTCGGTCACAAAGGCGTGTTCGGCGGGCACATCTTTCCGGTAAGTGATGGACGCCGGCGGCAGGAAGGACTGGTAGTAGGTCTGCAGCGCCGCGCTGGTGGACGGATTCACCACGCTGTCGTTGGCGCCGTTGAACAGGTAAACGCGGGATCCGCTGAGGTTGCTCACCGGATCAATCATGCCGTCGCCCGCCCATTGTCTGGTGGTCTTCACCAGGTCATCCACGGGAATGGCTGACTTGCCGAGGCAGCGGCCGATGCCGTTCAGCACCGAGTTCTCCGCGCAGTTGTACGGGCCGCCGGCGATCGCCGCAGCGCCCTTGCGGAAAAGCGACGAATACGCCACGTGCAACTGCACGGCCATGTAGCCGCCGGACGAGATGCCAGACACCGAGGTCTGGGTCTTGTCGATGTTCAGTGCGGGCAACGGTGCCGCGGCATTGGCGATGCCGGCGAAGCAGCCTGCGGCAACGGTGATGGAAAGTTTGCGAAACATTTAGCCTCCTCAATGGCCGCGCCAGCAAAGCGGCGGCCGGTCCGGGCCTTTTGCGACCCGTTTGTAATGTAATGGCCTATCGGGTGTTGCGAACCGGGATGTTCATGTCTTCGGCCTTGATCTCGCGCACCAGATCGGGAACCGCCCAGGTCACCGCCGGATCGACCTTGATGCGGAAGTGGTACATGCTTTGCAGCGCCTGATGATCTTCCTTGCGGAAGGTCATTTTGCCCTTGGGGGTGTCAAAACTCATGCCTTCCATCGCCGGGATCAAGGCATCGGCCTTTGCTTCGCCATTGGTTTTCTTCAGCGCAGTGACCACGGCCATGGCGGCCGCGAAACCACCGGCGGTGAAGAAGTCCGGCGGCGACTTGAATTTTTCCATGTGACGTTTCACCAGTTCATCGTTCACCGGGTTCTTCGGAATGCCATAGTAGTAATAGGTCGCGCCTTCCATGCCGGGGAACACCTTGTACGCCGAGAGGGCCGGGAGAATGTTGCCGCCGGTGACGATCTCGATGCCGTAGCGCTTGAGATCCAGGTCGGCGATCTTGAACGGGTTGCCGCCCGCCCACGCAATCCAGATCAGCTTGCGTCCGGGCAGGTTCTTGAGCTTGTCGATGATGCGCTGCGCGCCGGCGGTGAAATCAGTGGTGGCCGCGGGCAGGTATTCTTCGTGCACCAGCTTGGCGGTTTTCAGCGCCGCCTTGAAGGCCTTGACGCCGTCGCGGCCGAAGGCATTGTCCTGCGCGAGGGTGGCGATGTGGTTGCCGGCCTTGTCCTGCACCACCGCATTGGAGATGGCGTCCTGCGAGCTGTTGCGCGCGGTGCGGAAGATGTACTTGTTCCATTTGTCGCCGGTGATGGAATCCGCCACAGCCGGTTCCACGATGAGGATCTTCTTGTATTCCTCGGCTACCGGCAGCATCGCCAGTGCCGCACCGGATCCGGTGGCGCCAATGGCGAGATCGGCCTTGTCGTCTGCGAAAGCCGCACCCAGCTGGGCCTTGGCCACATCAGGCTTGCCCTGCGCATCGCGCTCGAGCACGGTGATCTTCTTGCCGGCGACGGCCATGGTGCCGCCGGTGGCGTAGTCCAGTCCCATCAGGAAGCCGGTCTGGGTCTGGCGCGCGTATGCTTCCAGCGGGCCCGACTTGTCGTAAATCAGCGCAATGCGGATGTCCTTGTTTTGCGCGTGGGCAAACCCGGCTCCCAGACAAAGCAGCAGGGGGACCAACAGCCAGTGGCGTGAACGCATGGTTCGCTTTCTCCTCAGTTTTCTTGCGGTGATGGCCGGCGTCTTTGCGCCGTGAAGATGTTGCGCTGCAACGAAATCCGGCCCGCAGCATCCATGCCTTCATTGTAATCAGCACGGATGGATGGCACCGGATAGCGCCGGAAAGTGCGCACTGCAACTTCCGCGCAACACCAAACCCGAAGTCGCGCAATCGTTGTTGCACTTCCCAAAATACTTTGCTACGATTAATTCAACAATTAATGAATTTTAGCGTGAGCCGCCTGAAAACGGCAAGCGCTACAAGTTCAAACAACATCCAACCTGGAGGAGTAAAAATGAAGCTCAAGACCCTGAGCGTCGCGATCGCGACGTTGTTTGCCGCATCCGGAACGGTATATGCCCAGCAGGCCCCGGCCGCTGCCGCCAAACCCGCCGGCGCCGAAGCCAGCGAAAAAATCGAAACCGTGACCGTGACCGCACGGCGCCGTGAGGAACTGATCCAGGATGTGCCGGGCGCAGTCACCGCCATCTCCGGCGCCTCGCTGGAAAAGTCCGGCATTCCCGACATCTCCAGCCTGTCCGATTTCATACCCAACACCACCCTGAAAACCTCGCGTGCCACCAACACCACCCTGACCGCCTTCATCCGCGGTATCGGTCAGCAGGATCCGGTGGCCGGATACGAGCAGGGCGTCGGCATCTATCTGGATGACGTTTACCTGGCCCGCCCGCAGGGCGCGTTGACCGATGTTTATGACCTGGAGCGCATCGAGGTACTGCGCGGCCCGCAGGGCACGCTGTACGGCCGCAACACCATCGGCGGTGCCGTCAAGTACGTCACCAAGAAACTCGCCGCCAAGCCGGAACTGAGCGTGAAAGCCACCCTCGGCCAGTACAGCGAGCAGGATCTCGTGGTCAAGGGCAGCATCCCGCTGTCGGATTCCTTCCGCGTCGGTGCCACCGTGGCGAGCTTCAATCACGATGGCTACGGCAAGAACGTCATCAACGGCAAGGACAACTACAACAAGGACGTGCTGGCCGGCCGCATCAGCGCCGAGTTCTCGCCCAACAGCTCGCTGTTCATCCGTTTCGCTGCTGACCGCACGGTCGATGATTCACTGCCCAAGCAGGGCTATCGCCTCACCAACGGACCGACGGCCGCCGAGACGCCGCTGTCGGGTTCCTACGACACGCGGGCCAACCTTTACACCGTGCTGGGCAAGCAGCAGAAAGTCACCACCAGCGGTGAGTCGCTGCTGGTGGACCTGACGTTGAGCCCGACGCTGTCGTTCAAGTCCATTACCGCCACCCGCCGCGACGAGTCGGTTGCACCGATCGACTTTGACTCGCTGAACACACCGCTGTTCGAGGCGCCCGCGCTCTACAAGAACCGCCAGCGCAGCCAGGAATTCCAGTTTACCTACACGGATTCCAAGTGGCAGGGCGTGGCCGGCGTGTACTACATGAAGGCCAACGCCTTCAATGAATTCGACGTTCTGTTCAATGCCTCGGGCGGATTGTCCCTCTACACCCGCGACGACATCGACACCAAGACCTGGGCCGCCTTTGCCGATGCCAGCTACAGCCTGACCAACGACTTCAGCCTCAACTTCGGCGGACGCTATACCAACGACCAGCGCCAGGCCGCCATCTACAAGCGCACCTACCTCGGGCTGATCGGCTCGCCGACGCTGGGCAATCCCGCCGCCGTGGGCCTGGCCGCCAACACCGATCTCGGCAAGGGTGATCTCAATCGCACCGACACCAAGTTCACGCCCAAGATCGGGTTCGGCTGGAAGGCGGCGCCGGAACACAACATCTACGGCTCCTACGCGGAAGGTTTCAAGGGTGGCATGTTCGATCCGCGCATGGACCTCGGTGGTGCGCCGACCAGCCTGACCTCCCTCGCCAAGCGCAAGGGTGTGGAACCGGAGAAGGTCAAGACTGTCGAGCTCGGTCTCAAGTCCTCGTTCAATCGCGGGCGCGTGCAGACCAACGCCGCTGTGTTCTTCACCGACTACAAGGACGTGCAGATCCCGGGTTCCATTCCGACGCTGGATGCCGCGGGTAACGTCACCGGCTTCGCCGGTAACGTGACCAACGCCGGCAAGGCCAAGATCAAGGGCCTGGAACTGGAGGCGCTGGCACGTGTGACCGACAACTTCACGGTCAGCGGCATGGTCAGCTTCATCGATGCCAAGTACAAGGAATGGATTGTCGCCAACGGTCTGACCGGTGCGGCGGCCAAACTGATCAACGTCGCCGATGCGGCGGAATTCCAGAACACGCCCAAGAAGTCAGCCAATGTCACCGCCACCTATGAATGGTCGCAGGCCATTGCCGGTCGCGACGGCGGCTTCGCGCTGAGCGGTGGTGTGTCGTACAAGGACAAGATCTATCAGGCGGAGTTTGTGCGCCTGAGCGGTGTGGCAGCGCTGGATGCGACCGTGCCGCAGAACCTGATGCTGGCGCAGGATGCGTACTCGGTGGTCGACGGCAGCCTGACCTGGACCAGCAAGGATCGCAACCTGCAGGTGGGCCTCATCGGACGCAACCTGACCGACAAGCGTTACAAGGTGGCGGGCTATCCGTTCGGTGGCTTTTTCAACACGGTAACCACGTTCTACGGCGACCCGCGCATCGTCAAGGCAACTGTCACCCTGCGGTTCTAGAAGTTCGCGGGGAACGGCCCGGGTGCAAGCCCGGGCCACAACCGACCGGGCTATTTGCGGCCGGGTTTCTTCGTCTTCGCGAGATGTTCGTCGCAGACGCGGCGGAACCCGGCGGCACAGTACTCGATGATGCGCGGCTCGATCGATGCGAGGTCATCCGACTTGCACCGGCCGCCGCTGACGCGATCGAGACGTCCGGTACGCGACAGGGCCAGAGTGAGTGAACCGGTAAAGAAATGAAAACTCCAGAAGAGCTCTTCCTCGGGTGTCCCGGGAAGGGCCGCTTTCACCAGGGTGATGAGCCGGTGTACCAGCGGGTCGAAAAACGACATGATGGAAACCGCGACGTGCGACGCATCGTTGTTCACCATGGCGATCAGCCGGAAGTAGTTCTTCCAGCCCTCGTCGCCGGTCTGGGCGCGCTCGAAGAACGGCAGCACGAACGCCGCCACCGCGCCTTCCACCGTGGGCTTGCCCCCGCAGGCCGCTTCGTAGGCGTCAAAGGCGCCCATGCGCTCGGCAAACAGCAGCTCCGCGCGGCGTCCCAGCACGGCGTCGAACAGGCCCTGCTTGGTGGAGAAATAGTAGTGGGCCAGTGCGGGATCGACCCCGGCCAGTTCGGCCACCTGGCGCATGGTCACGCCGTCGTAACCGCGTTTGGAGAACAGGTCTTCGGCGGCATCGAGGATGCGGTCGGCGGCCACTGCGCCGCCATCGACCTTGCGCGGCCTGCCCACTGCGGGCCGCTTGCGCTTGCGCGCCTTCGGCTTGGCGGGCGCTTCGCCCTCGTGGCTGATCTTCATCGGGCCATGCCCGTAGGGGTCGGATTCCATTGTCGGCGGTGCCGTGGCGGCATCAATGTTGCGGGTCAAAAAATGAGCCTTCATTCTAATTCCTTTAAGGCGCGGCAATGAACTATAT
>CAYSKY010000167.1:0-6616 GCA_964431425.1 uncultured Burkholderiales bacterium | reverse complement strand
GGGGCTGGCGGCGTTGCAGCGGCCGGGGCAGCGGGCGCACCTGCGGCCGGGGCGGCGGCTGGTGCAGCTGCGGCGGCCGGTGCAGGTGCCGCCGCAGCCGGGGCCGCAGCAGCAGGTGCAGATGCTGCAGGAGCAGCTGCGGCTGGCGCGGCTTCCGCCTTCTTGTCTTCCGCAAACGCGACACCACTGACCATCAGGCCGGCGATGATTGCGAGCGAAGCTATCAATCGTTTCATGGCTGTTCTCCCTGGATCACAATGCATCCGCGCCGGTTTCACCGGTGCGAATGCGGACGACTTGTTCAAGACTGAAAACGAAGATTTTTCCGTCGCCGATTTTGCCGGTGTTTGCGGATTTCTCGATCGCTTCGATCACCTGGTCCAGCAGTTCGTCCTTGACGGCGGCCTCGACCTTGACCTTCGGCAGAAAGTCCACCACGTACTCGGCGCCGCGATACAGCTCCGTATGCCCCTTTTGACGCCCGAAGCCTTTGACCTCGGTGACGGTGATGCCTTGCACGCCGATGGCGGACAGGGCCTCACGCACTTCGTCAAGCTTGAACGGCTTGATGATGGCGGTAACCAGTTTCATGTTGTTGCTCCCGTTATGCGATGAGTGATGCGAGCCCGGCGAACTGGATCCAGTGCGCCGGGCAGGCGGCAATTAGAACGACTTGGAAACGAATGCGACGAGGCGACCCTTGCTCCAGTCCTTGCCCTTGACGGTGTAGTTGGCTTCCTTGGCGTTGGTATCTTTGTAATATCCGCCGGCCGCCCAGCCGTCGCCGATGTCGTAGGTGGCACCGAACTTGAAGACCGAATAGGTCAGCTCATTGTTGTTGTCGAAGGTCCCGATCTTGCCTTTGTATTTCTGCTGCGCGATTTGGGCATTGATGGTGATCTTGGGCGCCACTTCCTGGGCGTAGTTCAGCTCGATGAAGGTAGAGCCCTTGGAATTGGCCACGCCGAAGGTGTCGCCGGTGGAATAGGAATACTTGGCGTTGAACGGCCCGTACGCGGCACCCAGGTACACTTCATTGGTGTGGAACTTCGGATTGCCCGGCAGCGGGGTGGAACTCGGGTAGTCATAATGCAGGTAGCCGACATCCAGCGTCAGGTCCTTCGCTACTTCAAACTTGTAGCCTCCAAAAAGGTCGACTTCAACGGCAGCCGAATCCTTGGTCGCGCCAAGGTCCTTGTAGTCCTTCAGCCATTTGATGTTGGAGACAAAGGCGCCGAGGTAAAAGCCGCTCGGGTGGGAATAGTCGAGGTTGAATTGCAGGGCCGGCTTTTCGGACGTCTGCGACAGGCCGCGATACTCGTATTCCGTGTACAGGGAAATTTTCGGGACCAGGGAAGACTCGGGTGCGGCAGGTGCTGCAGGTGCGGCGGGTGCGGGTGTCTGGGCAAACGCTTGGACGCCAGCCAGCGAGAAAGCGGCGAAAGCTAACGGTTTGAAGAGTTTATTCATCGTGGGACCCCTGTTGTGGATGTTGGAATGAGAGACTTCATTCTTTGAATAGCAGATTGCGTGCCATGCAATTCATCGATGCAAGCCGTTGATTGTTATGGGCTATGATGCAATGCAACAAAAAAACGCACCAATCCATGGCGCCTCCCGCCCTGTGCGCACCAGATTGGCGCACACAGCTTTCCAGCCTTTCGAAAACGTCCGGTCCGGCGCAACGCGGGCAGGCGATAAAATGCTCAACGTTGCTCCTCAATGCCACACAGGCCGCCATGAACAAAACGTCAGCTGCAATCGATGCCCTTACCCAACTTGCGGCGAAAGTCGACGAAGTCATCAAGGGGTCCCCTGCGTCCGAACTCGAGCGCAACGCACGCCAGCATTTCATTTCCCAGCTCGCCAGGCAGGGCCTCGTCACCCGCGAAGAATTCGACATCCAGCAGGCTTTGCTGGAAAAGTCGCGGCGCCAGGTTGCAGCGCTTGAGGCGCGGCTCTCTGCGCTTGAGTCCAGCGCCCGCGCTTCCTAGCAACCATGTCGCTGGCTGTTCTCTATTCCCGTGCCCTCACCGGCATGGAAGCACCTTTGGTGACAGTCGAGGTGCATCTGGCCAACGGACTGCCGTCCTTCACCATCGTGGGGCTGCCGGAGACAGAGGTAAAGGAAAGCAAGGATCGCGTGCGTGCGGCGTTGCTCAATGCCCGTTTCGAGTTTCCGTCGCGGCGAATCACGGTCAACCTTGCGCCGGCAGACCTGCCCAAGGAAAGCGGCCGTTTTGACCTGCCGATCGCTATCGGCATCCTGGTGGCCAGCGGCCAGATTCCTGGGGACAAACTTCGCCAATACGAATTTGCCGGTGAACTGGCGCTGACCGGGGAGTTGCGACCGATCCGCGGCGCGCTTGCCATGGCCTTCAAGGCCCACGGCGATGAGCGGGCATTTATTCTTCCCCGTGCGTCAGCCGAGGAGGCATCCCTGGTGCGGGATGCATCGGTTCTTGCCGCGGCCAATTTGTTGCAGGTGTGTGCCCATCTGGCCGGGCGTGAAGTGCTGGAGCCGTTTGTCAGCGCGGCGGTTCAGATTGATACGCCTTACCCCGATTTTGCGGAGGTCAAGGGACAGTCCCAGGCCAAGCGCGCACTGGAAGTCGCTGCCGCCGGCCGCCACAGCGTACTGATGATGGGCCCGCCCGGTACCGGGAAAACCATGCTCGCTTCCCGCTTCCCGGGGATCCTGCCGTCGATGAATGATGCCGAGGCGCTGGAAGCCGCCGCGGTACAAAGCCTCGCCAACGGCGGGTTCAATGTTTCAAACTGGAAGCGGCGTAGCTACCGGTCGCCTCACCATACTGCGTCTGCGGTCGCACTGGTCGGTGGTGGCGGCAATCCGCGACCGGGGGAAATTTCCCTCGCCCACCAAGGCGTCTTGTTTCTGGACGAGCTGCCTGAGTTTGAGCGCGGCGTACTTGAAGTGCTGCGTGAACCGTTGGAGTCCGGCCGCATCACCATTTCACGCGCGGCGCGGCAGGCGGATTTTCCCGCTGAATTCCAGCTCATTGCCGCCATGAACCCCTGTCCTTGCGGTTACCTCGGTCACTACCTCAACAAGTGCCGTTGCACGCCGGATCAGGTCGCACGCTACCGCGGCAGAATCTCGGGGCCTTTGCTGGACCGAATCGACCTGCAAATTGAAGTGCCGGCCGTTCCGCAACTGGAACTGGTAAAGGCCGGCAATGGCGAAGCGAGCAGCAGCATCCGTGCACGCGCAGAAGGCGCGCATCAACGACAGATGGACCGGCAGAAAAAACCGAACGCAAAATTGGGCCCCGCCGACATTGAGACCTATTGCAAGCCGGCGGATGCCGCCGAAACATTGCTCAAGGGTGCCATCAGCAAAATGGGATTGTCCGCCCGTGCTTACCACCGCGTGCTGAAAGTCGCGCGCACTATCGCCGACCTTGCCGGCGTGGAACAGATCGGCCCGGCACATGTGGCCGAGGCGATTCAGTATCGCCGGATGGACAAGTAGGCGTTGTCCGCACACAACAATCGCGAGTCCCGAAACTAGTGTTTGTGTTTGTCGCCTTCAGGATTTTGGCGACGCGCGGCGTTGTCCCGCAATACATTGACCGTCACGCCATTGGACAGCACCATGTCGCCGACTTTCGAGCCGGCCGGGCAATCGCCGGTTCGCCTGCCATCGAATCGGCCCGAACTGGAACTGGCCGGCCCGTCGCGGGTAGCGGACCAATCCACCCGGAAGGTCCCTGAATAGCTTTGCAGCCGATCGCCATTGACCATGGTCTTCGATTTGTTGGGCCGGCCGTGGACGGCACAAGTGGTTTCGATTGAAAGGCGCGAAGCCGATGCCGATACGCGCGGCGGCTGGCAGTTCTCCTGGCCGGGCACCACTGCGAGCAACATTTCCGGTTCGGCCGTGGCGGTGGTGCACTGAAGCAGCCGAATCGGCTGATGCTGCCCCATGCCGTCATTGGTCAGCAACACTTCCCAGAGTCCCGGTGCCCGGAGTGTGGCGGGCGCCGCCAGAACCCCTGCAGTTGTCGACAACGCGATGCAAAAACCGACCGCCTGCCCCCGCCATGCCGGCTTGAGCCGTCCGGGCTCGCGCCGTTCAGGTACGGTGTGGCTCATGTTGAATGGTTGCAGAATGCATCGGGCTGGATGGAGGTACGTGGGGCGCTTCGGCGATGGCCACAGGGATCGGCAGTCGCAAGTCCGCAATATACTGCCTGCAAAACATCCCCCACACCAGGACGGGAATCACGGTCGGAAAAACCAGGCTGCCAAACTGATAGCCGGCGGCGATCCAATTAAAGCTGCTGGCGCTGATTCCGGCCCCGGCGACCGTGTGTGCGCTGGCTCGTACGATTTGCGCCAGTCCGTCAAACGCGATCCCCCACCCTTGAAATGGCAGCAATAGCAACAGCCCGGCCGCCGTCTTTTGCCATCGGGCCCCAGATGCCAGCATCAGCGACAGGAACAAGGCACTTCCAAAGGTGTATGCAGATGAATTCACTTCGGGCGCCAGAACAGCCTGGCGCCCCTCAGGTGTACGGATTTTCACACCGGATACAAATGCCACGGTGTTACCCGTTACCTCCACCTGTTTCACGATGCCCGGCTGCACTGCCCGCGCAACGACGCCGGAAGCAATTCCGGCGGGGCGCGCCCATTGGGATGACGCCAGATACCAGACAAGAAAGCACGCCGGCAGCCAGAGCATGACCCGCAGCAGAAAACGCCAGGTGGCCGGGGCGGTCGACATCTAGGTCGGTGAAGCCACAAGTTGGTTGGAAGCACGGGGCGCTACGGCCTCCGGCACCCAGCGTAGCCAAAGCAGCCACACCGCCAGCACATCGACCATGATCAACACCTGCCACAGGTACAGGTGCGCCCACTCAAACAGCGCGCGATTCCATTGTCCAAGATAGAACAGGCTGATGATGCGCACCAGATTGAGCAGTTGAATCGTGCAAACACCGATGGCTGCACCGCCAAGTTTGTAAGGCAGTGGTGCGCGAAAGGCGAAGATCGCCGCGATCAGGAAAATCGCCGCCTCCACGCCGTTGCAGCCTGACTCGATGGATACCCCGAAGCCGCTTGCCGTGTTTTGCAGCACACGCCCGACGTTTGCCACGTTCTGGTCGAACGGCCGGATGATCGCCGCGCTCAGGCCGGCCAGGCTCTCGGTATAGGGCATCACCATCGACTGGCGGACCGGCTGCCAGATTTGAAGCGAAAACAGCGCGCAAAGGATGGCAAGGAACTGCAGCAGGAAGCGTGGCATGATCGACTGGCTTGACGATTTGCAGGTGTGTGGCGGGTTTCTGCGGCCTCAACGTGCTCGCCTGAGGGACGGTGCGGATGCCACTTTCAGGCGACCAGCCCCGAAGAACAGCAACATGGCGGCGGTGAAGATCATGCTCCACTCGGAGAGTGTTGGGATGCCATCGGCCATCGCGGCGGTCAGGCCAACGTTGTCGAGTGGAATGTTGTTATTGGTGATGTCCGTTACCGGCAGTTGGAACGCGAGGTAGTAGGTCGTCGTCTGCCCGATGGGCGGCGCGCCGGCGAAACCTACTGAGCCGCCGGTAAATCCCGGGGGCGCGGTCGTCGGCGGAATCAAAGCGCTGGGTGAGGGTGAAAAGCCGGCAAGTGTTGCGCGCAGGCCGTAGGTGCCCGGTGCGGCGGCTGGCAACAGGAAGAAAGCGTATTGACCGGAGGCGTCTGTCAATTGGGTGGCGCTGCCGCCGGCCACCCAGGCAGTATTGACCGGCACACCGTTGTAGAGCAGCGTCACGGTCACCCCGGCCAGCGGGACTCGCGTCACGCTGTCATAGACAACGCCGCTTGGGTCGATGGGCAGTGACTGGTTGACCACACTGGTGCCGATGCCGACCACAATATTTCTCAGCTCGCTTCTGGCAGGTGAACCGCCGTTGCCGCTGCCGTCGCCATTGACGGGCATCGGGCCGGAAGTGAGCACGTTGCCGCCGGCGTCAATGAACTGCACGGTGTAAACGCCCGGACGCAGACTTGGAAATGTGTACTGGCCATTGGTGCCGGTCACGGCGGTCGAAACCAGCGTCGTTCCGGATAGCAGGCGGATTGTCCATCCTGCGCGCCCACTTTCGCCGATATCGGGCAGGCCGTTGCGATTCAGGTCGTACCAGACCGTGCCGGAAATGGTGCCGGTACCGGGCGCGCTGGATACGCTGACGACCGTGGAGGCCTGCTTGCCCACTGTTCCGCTGTCGTTTGCAGCGCCAGTGCTCGCTGTGACAATAAGGTTCCCGGAGGTTGGTGCGGTGATGGAAACGTCGCAACTGACGCTACCGCCGACTGCGAGACTTGCCAATGGAAGCGTCACCGGAGTGGCTCCCGATTTGCAGTTGCTGACAGTTGCGCCCCCTGCAACCGAGCAGGACGCATTGGTGGCAGGAAGTACGCCCTGGTTTGTGCAGGCAATGACACCTTTGACCACGATGCCCGGGCCGGTGGTCGCAGGCCAGCCAGTGAGGCTGACGCGCATGTCTGCGGCATCAATCGATGTCGAGTCTGTTGTGTTGGCAGGCCCCGAGCCGCCGCCAGAAGCTGAAGTCGCGTTGACCAGAGGTGTAGTGGCGTTGGC
>CAYSKY010000166.1:0-6658 GCA_964431425.1 uncultured Burkholderiales bacterium | reverse complement strand
AAGGTAGGGCCGCTCACGGTTCGCGAGCCGGCTTACCGGATCATTGCGGTACTGGACAAGCAGACTGTGCAGGCGATGGGGCAGGAATATCCATTGCGTTCCGGCATGCTGGTCAATGCAGACATTCTGTTGGAAAGGCGTAGCCTGCTGGAGTGGATATTTGAACCGGTACTTCAGCTGAGGGGCCGGCTGTGATGGGGGGGCTGTTTGGCCGGCGCGTGCCGGTCATCCTGCAAAGCGAGGCGCCCGAGTGCGGCATTGCCTGCCTTGCCATGGTGGCGTCCTACCACGGGCACCTGACTGACCTGTCTGCCATGCGATTGCGGCTTTCCCCTTCGTTGAAAGGGGTGACGCTCAAGCATGTTTCGCAGGTCGCCGAATCCATGGGGCTTGCGGCCCGCGGCGTGCAGGTGCCGCTGGAATCGCTGGCCAAACTGCAGTTGCCGGCGGTGCTTCACTGGGACATGAATCACTTCGTGGTGCTGACCAAGGTCGCGGGCAAGCACATTTTTGTTCATGACCCGGCACGCGGCAAACGCAAGCTGAAGCTTGCCGAGGCATCACGGCATTTCACCGGCGTGGCCATGGAGTTCACGCCGAACCAGAATTTCCGGCGCGTGGATGAGCGCGAAAAGGTCAGCGCCTGGCAACTGCTGTCTGCGGGTTCCGGCCTGGGTGGCACAGTCGCCCAGTTGGTCTTGTTGTCATTGGCGCTGGAGGTGTTTGCCATCGCCATGCCTTTCTTCCTGCAATTGGTGGTGGACCGGGTGTTGGTCGGACGCGATACCGACCTGCTGGCAGTGCTGGGAATTGCATTCGCCGCGCTGGTGCTCATCCAGGTGGTGGTGACGGCGGTTCGTGCATTCGTTGGTGTTTACCTCAGCACCCATTTCAACCTGCGGCTGCTGACCGCTCTGTTCAACCATCTGCTCAAGTTGCCGCTGGCATGGTTTGAAAAGCGAAACATCGGTGACATTGTTTCCAAGTTCCGCAGCGTCGATGCCATTCAAAAAACGCTCTCAACGACATTTGTCGAAACTTTTATCGATGGCGTGATGGTGCTGGTCACGCTAGGGGTGATGGCGTTTTACAGCCTCAAGCTGACGGCCGTGGTCGTGGGCGCGGCGGCCATTTATGCGCTGCTGCGGTGGTACTTTTTCTATCCCCAGCGCTATGCCACCGACGAGCAGTTGGCGCACGAGGCCAAGGCCAGCACCCACTTCATTGAAACCCTGCGCGGCATGATGGCCCTCAAGCTCAACCTGCGCGAAAACGAGCGTCGCGGGGCTTATCAGAATCTGGTGGTTGACCAGATCAATGCCGGCGTGAAAGTGCAAAACGTGGGGATTCTGCAGCGTGCTTCCAATGCGCTGGTCTTTGGCCTGGAAAGTGTGATTGTCATCTGGCTGGGTGCATTGCTTGTGATGGAAGGCAAGTTTTCAGTCGGCATGCTCTACGCATTCCTGGGTTTCAAGCTGGTTTTCCTCAGCCGGGTCAACAACCTCATCGACAAGTGGAACGAATTTCGAATGCTTGACCTGCACGCCGAGCGCATTGCTGACATTGCGCTGGCAGAAGCCGAGTCGGGGGGATCAGCCGGGGCGGCATTTGCTGTCAACAATGAACCGCTGACCATCGAGACCCGTAACCTTGGGTTTGCCTACGGCCCGGAAGGCTACGCGTTTCGTAACATCAACCTGCAGATATTTCCCGGCGAACGCGTTGCGATTGTCGGGCCGTCCGGTTGCGGAAAGACCACGCTTCTCAAGGTATTGCTGGGACTTTTGCCGCCCACCGAGGGCCAGGTGCTGATCAACGGACGCGATCTGAAAGACTGGGATCTTGGGCAATACCGCTCAAGGGTGGCGGCAGTCATGCAGGAAGATCAATTGTTCGTCGGCACCATCGAGGACAACATCAGTTTCTTCGATGCGGATCACGATCCGGAGCGGGTGCGGGAGTGTGCGCGTCTGGCACAGGTTGATGCAGAAATTGCGGCGACTCCGATGGGTTACAACACCATCGTCGGATCATTGGGGATGAGCTTGTCCGGCGGTCAGAAGCAACGCGTGATGTTGGCGCGCGCCCTATATCGCCGTCCGCAGGTACTTTTTCTGGATGAAACGCTGGATCAAGTGGATGCGGGGCAGGAGCAGGCTATCCGTGAGCAACTGTCAAACTTGATTCCAAGCGTGGCCTTCGTGAGTCACCGGGCCGAATCAATTGTCGGCGCACGGGTGATTCAACTGGCTGTGGCAAAAGGCTGATTTAGAACTCGACGCCAGCTGCACCGCCGCCGACCAGGGCCAGAGCCAGGTCATCCAGCTTGACGACTTCCAGGGTCGCGACTTCGGTGTTGTTCAGGTCTTGGGTGTCGAGGATCAGGTTTTCTTTGCTCATGGTGTTCTCCGAATTTGTGAGTGATTGAGTAAGGCTGATTTAGAACTCGACGCCAGCTGCACCGCCGCCGACCAGGGACAGGGCCAGATCGTCCAGCTTGACCAGCTCAGAAATTGGGGTAATCTCAGCTTGTTCGATTGAGGCGTTGTCCAAAACTTGGGCTTCTTTGCTCATGGCGACACTCCTTAGGCAAGTAGATTAAAAGGCGATAAAATTGTGAACTAGTTCACATTTTTTCGAAGCCTACTTTGATAACGGCATGATTTGCAAGCGCTTCTTTCCTTAATGCAAACCCCTATTTCCAAGCCCTCAGAAAGCGAATTGGCGGCCTTTTCCGAAGCTCGCGAAGTTATCAGCCGCGCAGCGGAGCAGGGCATTTGTCAAGATGTGAAGCGCCTTGAAGAGCTTGCGCTGAAACTGGCATTGATTCGTGTGGACGCCGTTCAGCAACTGGCGCTGATGTTGCAGGCGGTGCGGTTTCTGTTTGTATCGGGCCTAGGTTTTCGCGCCATCCCGCTTGCTCAAAGTGCGCGTTCCCTCGGTTTGGAATCAGCCCAACCTAAAGCGACGCTCGACGCGCTCATCGCGCTGGGCATCTGTTCTGCAGATTCGGGCGGACTGCCGGATGCCATGGAGGCTTATGCCGACGCCTTGACACTCGCACAGGGTCTTTCTGACCAGGTGGGCGAGGGCAAGGTTTGGCTCAATCTGGGGGCGGCACTCATTTACAGCGGACTCTATCGAGAGGCGCTCGCCTGCTTTGAGCGCGCGGAACGTTTCGCCGCGACGCAGCAGGGGTTGGCACACACCCGGCCCACCATCTACGGGAATATCGCGCTTTGCCACCTCAATCTGGACGAGATCAGCCAAGGGTTGGTCGCCATTGAACGGGCGATCGAGCTATCGAGCGATCCCAAGGATGCCAATTCGGCACTGAATCGTGTGTTGAACGAAAACCACTTCACCCGCCTGCTGCTCGAGATCAGTAATTTCGACGCTGCGCGCGAGCACGCGAAGCAGGGCAGAAAATATGCCGACCTGTCCAAGTCACCGCGGGCAGACATTTTCGCCTCCGTCGCGGAAGGACTTGTGGAAGTGTTTTCGGGGCAGGTGGACGTTGGCATCACCCGCCTGACCAATACGCTCGAAAGCGCGGAGCGTCTGAAGATAGTCACCCGCGAAGTGTTGATTGCGCTGGTCAAGGCGCTGGAATTTACCGGCAAGCCCGACCAGGCGCTGATTTACCTGCGAAAGTTGCTGCACCAGCAGAGTTCGACCCAAAAGCAGAACGTTTTGCAGCATGTAAAGCTGCATTTGCAGCAATTGCACCCTGCCCTGGAGGATGAGGCTAACGCCATCCGCCGTTTGACCACCCGCGAGGAGGTGCTGGAAGGGCGTATTGCCAAGCAGGCCTTGTTCAAGGCCCAGGTCGAGTCCATGGAGCGAATGGCCGTCGTGGCCGAACTTCGTGATGATTCGACGGGTGCACACTCCTATCGCGTGGGCCGCCTGGCTTCATTGCTGGCCAAAGAGGCGGGCTGCGATGAAGAAACGATTTTCATGATCGACATCGCAGCGCGACTCCACGACATCGGCAAGGTGGGCATCCCGGACGGAATTTTGCTCAAGCCTGCGCGTCTCAATGCGGCCGAGCGTGAGGTGATGAAGACGCATACGACGATCGGTGCCGAGGTGCTGGCCAACAGCAATATTGCGCACATGCAAACCGCAGAAGAGATCGCCCGCCATCACCACGAATGGTGGGATGGCACCGGCTACCCGAGCGGCCTGGCCGGCGCGGCAATACCCGAGTCCGCGCGCATCACGGCGCTGGCCGATGTATTTGACGCGCTTACCCACACCCGGCCGTACAAGCAGGCATGGACGGTCGACAGCACGCTCACGGAAATCATGGCGCTTCGCGGGCGGCAGTTCGATCCCGAACTTACCGACAAGTTTCTGGGGCTGGTGTCCAGATTGAGGCGCGAACACGCGGATCTCGATGCCTTCCTCGGGGAGGCCGCCCAGGCATCACCGTTCCTGCAGGCCCGCGACAAGATCAAGAAAACGCTGCAGCGCATGGATGGAACGGCAGAGCAGGGGGCGGAAAGCCGCCTCGACCTGCAGCGCTAGTGGCTTGTTGTTTACCCGCCGGTCACTAAAAGGCTATAATTCACGGCTTTGTTGGGCTTGGAGTGATTCGCTTGCGTAAGCGCTATGTCATTGGCAACTGGAAATTGAACGGTACTGTTGCCGGCAATGCGCCATTGCTTGCAGCCTTGCGTGGGTTCCAGTCTTCCGAAGGCAGGGTGTGTGGGGTTTGTGTTCCTGCGCCGTACCTGTCCCAGGCGCAGGCTGCGCTGTCGGGAACAGCGATCGGTTGGGGGGCACAGGACGTCAGCCGCTTTGAGGCGGGCGCCTACACCGGCGAAGTTTCGGCAGCAATGGTGGCTGACTTTGGCGGTTCTTTCAGTATTGTTGGCCATTCGGAGCGCCGATCCGTATTTGGCGAAGCGGATTCCGTGGTGGCGGAAAAGTTTGGGAAAGCTGCAAAAGCCGGATTGACCCCCATCTTGTGTGTCGGGGAATCACTTCTGGAGAGGGAATCGGGGCAGACGGAAGCGGTGGTGGCCCGGCAGTTGCAGGCCGTGTTGGTCAGTCATGGTGTGGCGGCCTTGAAGGGCGCTGTACTTGCCTATGAACCGGTGTGGGCGATCGGTACCGGCAAGACGGCGACACCCGACCAGGCACAGGAAGTTCACCGTTTTCTGCGTGAGCTGGTAGCAAAGGCGGACGTGCAAGTCGCTGCGGAATTGCCGATGCTCTACGGCGGCAGCGTAAAAAAGAGCAATGCGGCAGAGTTATTTGCGATGCCGGATATCGATGGCGGCTTGATCGGCGGGGCATCGCTGATAGCCGACGAATTTTTGGGAATCTGGAGCGCGCTTTAGCGTCTTCCAAGGATTGGAGCAGCAAAATGTCTACAGTAGTTCTGGTGTGTCACGTTCTGGTGGCGATTTCGATTGTCGTGCTGGTGTTGCTTCAGCATGGCAAGGGTGCGGATATGGGGGCGGCGTTTGGTAGTGGTTCGGCGGGGAGCCTGTTTGGCGCCTCCGGGGCGGCCAACTTCCTGTCCCGGTCAACCGCGGTTTGCGCGGCGATTTTCTTCGTGACCTGTCTTGCCCTTAGTTATCTGCATGCCCCCAAGGCTGCTACGGGGGTGATGGGCGGTGGCGTCATGGATGGGGTTCCTGCCAAGTCTGAACCGGCCAAGTCCGAAGGGTCTTCTGGTGCTATTCCCGCACCATCGGCTCCGGCAAAGTCGGAATCGGTACCCGCAGATGGAAAGTCGCAGCAGATCCCGAAGTAATTCCTCGGCATTTCCGCAGTAAAATATTGCGCAGCAGCAAAACAGGTTGGCCGTCGTGGTGGAATTGGTAGACACGCTGTCTTGAGGGGGCAGTGCGGAAACGCGTAAGAGTTCGAGTCTCTTCGACGGCACCAGAACTACAGTTTGGATGGTTTGGAGTCCGGATTTGTTCCAGATCAAAACCTGACTGTTACGAAGCAGGTGAAATGTGGGAAATCACAACGAGATGCGCACGCTGATCGTAAAAAATGCTTGAACAATACCTTCCCATACTGATTTTTCTGCTGGTCGGCGTCTCTGTAGGCGTGGGGCCGCTGGTGATGAGCAAGGCTCTCACCGTCCTTCTCGGCGACAACAATCCGGATCCGGAAAAGTTGTCCCCTTATGAATGTGGATTTGAAGCGTTTGAGGATGCGCGCATGAAGTTTGATGTGCGCTATTACCTTGTAGCCATCCTGTTCATCCTCTTCGATCTCGAAATCGCATTCTTTTTTCCCTGGGCAATCGTGCTGCAGGAAATCGGCTGGTTCGGTTTCTTTGCCATGATGGTTTTCCTGGGCATCCTCGTGGCCGGTTTCATCTACGAGTGGAAAAAAGGTGCGTTGGACTGGGAATAGACCAAACCGCGGTCCGCAAAACCGGGACCGGTGTTGTTGGCAGCAGCTTCAATCGATTTGTCCGCTAAGCGGAGTCTGGTTAAGGGAGTGTTAGATGCCTGAGGGCGGAATTTCCAGTCAGGGCTTTGTCACCACATCGGTGGACAGTCTGCTCAATTGGGGGCGGACCGGGTCGCTCTGGCCGATGACGTTCGGCTTGGCTTGCTGTGCCGTGGAAATGATGCAGGCTGGCGCTTCCCGGTACGATCTGGACCGCTTCGGCGTGGTGTTC
>CAYSKY010000165.1:0-6658 GCA_964431425.1 uncultured Burkholderiales bacterium | reverse complement strand
GTGTTGGTGACCGTCATCACCAATGGTTGGCTCGGTGTGGAAACCTGCTGCGGACCAAACGAGAGGGATGAAGGTGAAAGCAACAGCGAGGATGGCAGTACCGGCCCCACCACCAACTGTGCCTCCGTCGTCGTGTAATTGAGCGCGGTGCTGTTGCCAGAAAGCGGGGCGCTGAAGCCGCTGAAGCCGGGCAAAACCACATTACCCGCCGTCAGGAATGAAATGACGTCACCCTGCGTCGTAAAGTAGGACCCAAATCCGTTATCCACGTAAAAGAAGTCCACCCCTCCGCCGTTCAGCGTGGCGGTACCGGAAACCAGAATCTTGCTGTTGACAATAACGGTTGAATTGAATGAAACGTCAATCACCAGACGCGCAATGGCATTGTTGGCATTGATGAAGTCGCCGTTAACGGTGATCGTGCCGACCTGCCCGGGCAAGCCCGGCGAGAGCGTGGCACCATTGTTTACCAGTGTTCCAACGTTGAAAAGTACCGTTCCCGAGACCAAGCCGTCATCAAGTTGTATGCCCTGACCGGTTGCGTTGATAGTCCCCCCAACAGCATTTCCGACGATAACGCCGGATGAAACCGGCTGCACAAATGCAGGAGCGTTCGCCAAGGTTACGGGCAGGCTTGCGGGCAGATAGAAATTACCCTTGTTGACGAAACTCCCGGCCGTCCCGTTGATGGTCAGGGCGGTCACAGGCGAAAACGCAGCCCCGGGCATGTTCTCAAAGGCACCGCCGGCAAGCATGGTGAGCGAAGTACTCGGGTTGAAAATACCGCCATTCTTGATCTTTGCGCCAATGCCAGTGATCGTAATGGTGTCCGCTGTCATTGAGGTAACACCGGGCTGGAGCGTGAACTCTGCGGTGTCGACCGTCAGCGGGCCGTTTGCCGCAGGAATGTTGCCGCTGCTGGTGAAATTGATCGTGAGAGACTGGAACGTGTAGAAACCAGAGCCCCAAGCGATGCCGCCGGCGTTCTGCACATTCAATATGGTGGTGCCAATGCCCGCTCCCTGGATGGTCGCGGCGCCAATGTAAATGTCGCCAACGTTGAACACACCTGCGGGCAGGATGGCGGTCTTACCGGTGATCTCCGCACGGTCCGCCGGCCCAGGGGTATTGGCCGGAATACCGTTGCCGCCGGTGCAGTTCGCCCAGTTGGCGGGCACGTCCCAGTTGCCCGAGGTCGGAATGAACTGGCAGATCACGGCTTGCGCCATGCTTGCCGCCGTCAGCCCGAAGGTTGCGATTGCGATTCGGAACAAATTTTTGATCATGACGCTAGCCCCTGCCGGTGTGTTGCCGCGCGGAAATCCGGCGACAATTCAATCTGGTGAAGTGCAAAGTCCAGCATTGGCGAGCCTTCCGGAGCATTTTTGCCCTGAAAGCCGCGCCAATGCTTGTGTTTGTTACCCGCCGCGCCTCGAGAACGCCACAGCACCCGAGATGTTGTTCATGTTGTACATCACCCCCGCCCCGCGCCCGGACCGGCCGGTGAAGAAGCCGTCTATGCTTCCCGACGGTGTGGTCGGTGTGCAATTCGGGGCGCAGGTAATGGCGAACACGGATGGCCGCGGAATACCGGGCACGCTGCTGCCGCCATAGGCTGAAAAGTACTGGTCACGATAGATCGGCACCGCCTGCGCGGTCCCGGTCCAGGTCTGGCCGTTGATGCCGACGTTGATGCTGGTGTCCACCGTGCGCTGCGTGAAGTTGGCATTCAGCGTGGCCGAGTTGAGCGTGCCGATGTGGCCCTGGGTGTCGGTCGGACGGGTCGAACCCACCACATCGTAGGTGGCCGTGCCGGTGAGCGGCAGCGACACCGGGCCGTTTTGCGTCGGGCCGAAGATGTAATGCAGGCTGGCATTGCTCAGGTTGGTGCTGACACCGCCCACATTGGCCGTTCCGCCCGCCCAGCGGCCCCAGACGAGGCCGGTGGTGGCATCGAAGCCGTTGTCGGCGACAGAGGCCGTACCCTGCGCATAGTTGCGATGCCCGGCCAGCTGGTTACCGTTGACGTAGGGTGCGGTAAAGGCCGAAACCGCACCGTTGGCGCCGACCGTCACTTCGTCAGGGCGATTGGTGGTGCCGAATGAACGGATATAGCTGGCGGCGTTGAGCGCGTTGTTCGGGTCGGAAACGATGCCATCTCGGAATTCGGAGGCTGCGTTCTGCGAAGCGCCCTGGAATGCCACCACACCGCTGATGCTCTGGTAGTTGTTGGGGCTGGTGCTGGTCTGGTCAGTGAGACCGTACCCGATCAGGGCGCCGTTGAGCGTCGCACCGACAAAACTGCCTTCAATGGCGCCGGTGAGACGGCCGTTGGCGGTGGAATTCTGGCCGGCGCTGTTGGTGACGACCAGGCCGCCGCCGCCGCTGAAGGCCACGAATGAATTGAACGAGAACGGTACGTTGGTGGCCTGCATGGTCCAGGAACCACCGGTGCCGCCGGCACCGGCCGGCATGCTGATACCGAGCGTGGCATTGAGCGTGCGCGCCGTGAAATTCACATCCAGCACGGAACTGACGAGCTGCCCGACGATGCCGAGGTTGCTTGTGGGCGATGTCGCGCCGACCTGGCGGTAGGTGACGCTGCCGGTCAGAACGTCGGACAGGTAAGCCGGGAAGCCGGCCCCGGCATAGCCAAAGTGCACACCACCCGCCCCCACCGCACCGGAGCCGCCGGCGAAGGTCATGCTGGTGACGTTGGTGAAGCGGCCCAGCACCACGGTGGTGGAGCCGCCGATGGTGATGGTTTGCAGATCGGCCGCCGTGCCGCCCTTGATGTCGAGCGAGGTGCCGCTCTGCGTGCCGGCGTAGGCGGTGTAGCCGCGCAATGCACCGGACTCCAGGGAGATCTGCCCGGGTACCGCCTGCTCGCTGAAGGCCGTGCCGTTGGCGGCGATGGCGATGTTCTGCAGGTTGACCGGATCGGAAGTCAGGTTGGCGGTGGCATCGACCAGCGTATAGCCGAGGCCGTTTCCACCCACGACCGGGCTGCCGTTCTGTGTGCCGCCGGTATTGGGCGGCGGGGGCGGCGGCGGTTCGGTGCCGGAAACACCGGCACTCTGCTGGCCTCCACCCACCATGGTCTTGCCTGCGTCGAGAAGGCTGGGGGGCGTGGGAATGAGCTTCGGCGCCTGCCCGAACACGACCTGCACGGTCTGGTTGGGGTTGGTGATGATGGGCGCGAACTTGCCATCGGCATCGCGTACTTCGTGGCTGCCTTCGATGGTGTAGTTGATGGTGGTGGAATCGTCGTCCGACTGATTCATGATGTTGCCCGACCCGCGGATGCCAACCGTGGCCACGCGGGTGCGCATGCGGAAGTTTTCCTTGCTGAGCCCGGTCAATGCTGCGGTGAAGGCGCGCAGTGTGCCGCGCACCAGGTTAAGAGTGGCACCGGCGCCGGCCCGGGTGTCCGGGTAGCGCTCGACCACCAGGCGGGAATTGGACCGCAGCGACAACCGGACCTCATCCACCATGGTCAGCTGCACCATGCCGTTGGGGCCGGTGATGATGATGTCGCCCGCATCGACTTCGGTGCCCTGCGTGACCGGACGGGGAATGCCCTGCCCGCCCTTGAGCAGTTGCACCGTGCCGGTGACGAAGGTGAATTCGCCGCTCTTGGCGTAAACCGTCGCGGATGACCCCATCATCAGCAGCCCGGCGGCGCACAAGGCGGCCGGCAAGATGCGGAGTTGGTGGCGAGATTTCATGTTGTCTACTCCCTCAATCGTTTTCCGGCAGGCACCCGGCATGCTCATCATTGGAAATCGCAGCGAATATTCGACGACACCTCATTACGGGAGTAGTCGTAGATTGCAATGTTCGATTCATTGCGCGAGCCGTACCACTGGGCGCGCATCATGCATTTGGGCTGGAAGCGCCAGTTGACGCCAAAGGTCACGTCAGCCATGCGGTCCCGGCCGAATTCGACTTCGGTGGCACGCGCAAAGGCCGACTGGTCCTTGCGATGGGTGTAGCCCAGCGCATTGAAGAGCGAGATTTTTTCGCCCAGTGAATACTGGAAATAGCTGCGCACACCGCCCACGCGCTTCGATTTATCTGCGACGCCGTCAGCCAGCTTGCGCTCGGCCTCGTCGCGACTGTAGAAGCCCGACACCTGAAGCACCGGCGAACCGTTGCCGGCAAAACTGCGCAGCCAGCCGAGGTTCACCCCGACAGCATTGAAATCCTCGATATCGTTGCGTGGAAAGCGCACCCACGAACCACTGAGGCCCACGTTGACATGCTGGTTGTCGGACAGTGAATACTGGTACTCGCCGCCCAAGGTGCCGGTCTTGCGGTCGTTGGTGGGCTTCGGATCACCCGGCGCCTGGCCGTCCTGGTCGTAACGGTTGCCGCTCACCACCAGCCGGGCGCCATGTGCGCCCCCCTGCCATGACAAACCGGTACGCGCTTCGCCGTACGTCGAGTTGAAATCAGCCTGTTTACGGTAGGCACGGCCGCGCACCTCAGCCCCGGCAAAGCCGGACCAGGCGGCGTTGATCGGCACCACCACATCGATACCCGCCGCCGCACCGATGTACGGTGCTTTGCGCTTGATGGAATTGCCGGTAGGGTCCACGCCCGGGATGTTGAACGCCGACGCCACGGCGGAGGTGAAGTCCTTCGGCACGCCGGTGATGTTGCTGTCGTAGCCCAGAGATGTTTCGCCCCAGGCATACATCTGCTTCTTGCCGGAGCTGCGCCGCTGCGCAATGGCCTGCAGATAGCGGTCGATGGCCTGCAGCGTCGGCGCCGGCGGATTGCTGGTACGCAGCTGATTGAAGGTGGCCTCTGCCAGGTCCAGGGAACCGGCGTTGAAGTAGGCGCGCCCCAGGTCCATCAGCGCGCCGGCGTTCCTGGGATCGCGTGCCAGCACCCGCTCCAGCGCGATGATTGCATCGTCGATTTTGCCGCTGTCGAGTGCCGAAATGCCCAGCAGGTAGTCGAACTCTTTGTTGTCGGGGTAGCGCGACTGCTGCTCGACGAGCTTGATGTAGGCCTGCTTGGGATTGCCGCCGGCCAGCAGTTGCTGGGCTTCCACCAACAGCTTGTCAGGCCCTTGTGCAAAGACCGGGGACGCCATGGGCGCGAACGCCATCGCGAGGAGCAACGCCGGCAGGCGCCGCGAGAGAGTGAGTGATTTTTTAGTCATGGGCATTTCTGGTGAAAGTGCGCCGCCCTTCCGGTCTGAATGCCATCTGGGCCAAGGTTGTCGAACCATCTCAAGACTGTTCCCTTTGCCTATGATTTCAAAGGGAAAGTAAGACTTTTCGCAGTCTGCCTTGGATACTAGCCCCCTGACCACCGCTTGTAAACAATTCTGCCACCCCCTGTTTGCGTGTTTGCAACACCAGTTTGCACACTGGCTGACGCAGATCAAATGGCAAATCGCACACAGCGGCAGAAGCGACCGAGATGCCACCGGTTACCGGCTGCGGCGTATCATCTGGCGGTCTGCCACCAAGCCGGTTTCTACATGGACGCGCATCCCGCCCCCGCTCCCTTGATTACGATCGAATCCCTTGCCGGCGAGACCGGCGTGACCGTTCTGACACTCAACCGGCCGAAGCAGTACAACGCCCTGTCTGCGGCGCTGCTCGACGAAGTTCACGCGGCACTCGACGGGATCGCCGCTGACGACAGCGTCCGGGTGCTGGTGATCGCTGCCGCCGGCGCCGCGTTTTGCGCCGGTCACGACCTCAAGGAAATGCGCGCCGCAAACGACGAAACCTTTGTGCGCAAACTGTTCCAGCGCTGCGCAGACATGATGCTCAAGATCGCACGCCTGCCGGTGCCGGTGATCGCCGAGGTGCAGGGCATGGCCACGGCTGCCGGCTGCCAGCTGGTGGCGCAGTGCGACCTGGCCGTTACGGCGGAAGGTGCAAAGTTCGCGGTTTCGGGGGTCAACCTGGGCCTCTTTTGTGCGACGCCTGCGGTACCCCTGTCACGGGTGATTTCCCGAAAGCGTGCGGCCGAAATGCTCATGACGGGCGAATTCATCGACGCCGCCACTGCCCTCGACTGGGGACTCGTCAACCGCGTCGCGCCGGCCGAATCCCTGCGGACAGAAACACTGAAACTGTGCCGCACCCTGACTGCCAAGCCACGTTCAACACTCGCGACCGGAAAAGCACTGCTCTACCGCCAGCTGGAAATGGGACTGGCCGGCGCCTACCAGGACGCGTCGGCCACCATCAGCTGCAATTTCATGCATGCGGACGCGCAGGAAGGCGTCGCGGCCTTTCTGGAAAAACGCAAGCCAAACTGGCCTGACACCAGCACTCAATAGTAAAACACCAGCATTGGCGCGGGTCCCAGGGCAAAAAGCCCCGGAAAGCCTCGCCAGTGCTAGAGTTTCGCACCGGACGGCGCAACTCCGCCTAACGCACCGTGAACCGGTGGAACAGCGGGATATTGTTGGGCGTCGGCGTAACCTCGATATTGCGCCGCATCGCCCAGGGAATCAACGGCTGATGCAGCACCACCACCGGCAGTTCATCGCGCACCAGCGTCAGCGCCTCGCGGATGAACCCGTCGCGTTTGACGGGATCGGTTTCCACCTTGATCTGCGCGATGAGCCGGTCCATTCGTGCGTTGGAATAGCGGCCCATGTTGGTATCGCCGTTTCCCGACTGGT
>CAYSKY010000164.1:0-6664 GCA_964431425.1 uncultured Burkholderiales bacterium | reverse complement strand
TCCTTTCCTGGCTTCGCTAGTGCATCAGGCGCTAGCGAATATCCAGATGGCGAATTAGCTCAGCCGGTTAGAGCGACGGAATCATAATCCGCAGGTCCCCTGTTCGAATCAGGGATTGGCCACCAGACACTTGAAAGGGCCGGCATTGCTGGCCCTTTCCCGTTAAGCTGCCGCTCGCAAAACACGATATTTCTTTCCGGATGTCCCCGGTCGGACTGGACTTTCGCCTCATTTGCCTGCAGCCGCTGCCACCTTGCCTGCACGGGCTATTACCCGCACCCAGGAGCCCCGCATGTCCGCAAGCCCACCCGGATCGAAGCCCCCCAAAAAGGTCTATATCAAGACCTTCGGCTGCCAGATGAACGAGTATGACTCGGCCAAAATGGCCGACGTCCTCAATGACTTTGACGGCTACGAAAAGACTCCGTTGCCAGAAGATGCGGACCTCATTCTCTATAACTCCTGCTCCGTACGTGAGAAGGCGTCCGAGAAATTGTTCAGCGACCTGGGGCGTATGCGTGCGCTCAAGGACCTGAAACCCGGCCTGGTGATCGGCATCGGCGGATGTGTGGCGTCGCAGGAGGGGGATGCGATCGTCGGGCGCGCTCCCTATGTGGATATTGTTTTCGGTCCGCAGACGCTGCACCGGCTTCCGGAATTGATCACCGCCAGACAGTCCACCGGTGTACCGCAAGTCGACATTTCCTTTCCGGAGGTGGAGAAATTTGACAAGCTGCCGCCTGCCCGTATTGAGGGTGTGACCGCATTTGTATCCATCATGGAAGGCTGCTCCAAGTACTGTAGCTTCTGTGTGGTGCCATATACCCGGGGCGAGGAGATCTCGCGCTCATTTGAAAGCGTGCTGGACGAAATTCGCGGCCTTGCTGACAGAGGGGTACGTGAGGTGACACTGCTTGGGCAGAACGTCAACGCCTATGCAGGCGCGATGGCCGGCGGGGGGCATGCGGATTTCGCACTACTGCTGTCTGCCGTGCATTCCGTTCCCGGCATTGACCGCATCCGTTACACCACGTCGCACCCGCTGGAGTTCAGCCAGCGGCTCATTGATGCCTACGGCAAGCTGCCCAAGCTGGTCTCCCAACTGCATCTGCCGGTGCAGTCTGGTGCCGACCGAATCCTGGCGGCAATGAAGCGCAACTACACCGCTTTGGAATACAAGTCGATCATTCGCCGCTTGCGCGCAGTCCGGCCGGATTTGTCACTCTCCAGTGATTTCATCGTCGGATTCCCAGGTGAAAGCGAAGAGGATTTTGAGCGGACCATGGCCTTGATCGAGGAGGTTGGGTTTGACGGCAGTTTTTGTTTTATCTATTCGCGGCGCCCCGGCACGCCGGCTGCCAGCCTGGAAGATGACACGCCGCAGGACGTGAAATTGAAGCGGCTGCACCGTATGCAGCAGGTGCTCGACGCGCAACTGCACCGATGCTCGCAGGCCATGGTTGGCACGGTCCAGCGCATTCTGGTGGAAGGGGTATCGCGGCGCGATGCCCGGGAACTTATGGGGCGCACCGACAACAACCGCGTTGTCAATTTTCCAAACCCGGATGGCGGGGGGGGCGTCTTTGTCGGCCAGTTTGTCAGTGTTGCCATTACCGCCGTCAGCCATTACACATTGCGCGGTGAGGTCGTGGTGGCTGAAGCGGTCGCTGCCTGAACCAATGAAGATGCCTTCGCTGGAGTTCTCGTTTACGCCGGTGGACAACCGGCGCCTCGCTTCACTGTGCGGTGCCCTTGATGCCAATATCCGCCAGATCGAGGCGGCTCTCGACGTTGCCATTGCCCGCAGGGGGGAAAAATTCTCCGTGTCCGGCGACCGCGAGAGTATCGAACTGGCGGCAAAGGTCTTGAACCGCTTCTATGCCAAGGCACACAACGATTTCACTGTGGAAGAAATCCAGCTTGGCATCGTGGAGATGCGCCGGTCCCGCGATGAACGGGATCAGCGTGAAACCGGGACAGTGGAGCCGGCGGTCCAGGAAGAAATCACGTTGCATACACGCCGGGCAGACCTGCGCGCCCGGACCGAGCATCAGTCGCAGTACATCCGGCAGATGCAGACCCATGACATTACCTTCGGCGTCGGTCCCGCCGGCACCGGCAAAACCTACCTTGCCGTCGCCTGTGCCGTGGACGCCTTTGAACGCGATCTGGTCAAGCGCATTGTGCTCACCCGGCCGGCTGTGGAGGCAGGGGAAAAGCTGGGTTTCCTTCCCGGTGACCTTTCCCAGAAAGTCGACCCCTATCTGCGGCCGCTTTACGACGCGTTGTACGATTTGCTGGGCTTCGATAAGGTCAACCGAATGTTTGAGCGACAGCAAATAGAAGTGGCGCCACTGGCCTTCATGCGGGGCAGAACCCTCAACCATGCGTTTATCATTCTCGATGAGGCGCAAAACACGACACCAGAGCAAATGAAAATGTTTCTCACCCGCATCGGATTTGGCACGAAGGCGGTGATAACGGGGGATGTCACGCAGATGGATCTGAAGCAGGGCCAGACCAGCGGACTGATCGACGCACGCAACGTTTTGCAGGGCATTCGCGGCATTGGATTCACCATTTTCCAGGCCAACGATGTGGTGCGGCATCCGCTTGTACAGTCGATCGTCACCGCGTACGAAGCCTATCACCGCAAAATACGCTGATGGCCACGACTCCCTCTGCACTCGCGCGCACCGCGCTCAAGTCACAATGCAATCGCATGTTGACCGGTCACCCTTCGCCGGGGCCGCAGAATGAACTGTTGGCGATTGCCGATTGGATGGCTCGAAACGAGTACGGCGTCGATTATTACGGTACCGGCAAACTGATCTCCGAGTTTGAGGCCAAAGTTTCCGCCCTTCTCGGCAAGCCGGCCGCCGTTTTTGTTCCCAGCGGCAAAATGGCGACGCTGGTTGCGCTGCGCATCTGGGCCGATCGTGCCCATAACGCAGACTTCGGCATGCACCGGACTGCCCATCTGGAGTTGCACGAGGAAATGTCATACCGGAAGCTGCACGGCCTGCGTGGGCATTTTCTGGGCAAGCCGGGCTCACCGATTGAGTCTCTGGACATCCGCCTTTGCGACACGCCGCTCTCGGCCATCGTGATTGAATTGCCGATGCGAGAAATTGGCGGGCAACTGCCTGCATGGGATGACCTGGTCAAGCAGCGGGAAATTGCGGCGAGCCGGAATACGCGGTTGCATCTCGATGGTGCCCGGCTATGGGAGACGCAGTGTTTCTACGAGGGCAAGTCTTACGCGGACATCGCTGGACTGTTTGATTCGGTTTATGTTTCCTTTTACAAGGGTATCGGCGGGATTGCCGGCGCCATGTTGCTGGGTGACATCGCGTTTATCGCTGAAGCCCGTACCTGGCTGGTACGGCACGGCGGCAACATTTACCAGCAGTATCCGATTGTCGCCAGCGCTGCCATGCGCTTTGATGCGCGGCTCCAGCGCATGCCGGAATATTTCAGGCGTACGCAGGCGTTCGTCGGAGCGATCAGGAATTTGCCGGGCGTGACGGTGGTGCCGTCCCAACCCCAGGTGAACATGGTTCATCTTCGCTTTCCGGTTGCGGCCCAGAAATGGGAAGCAGCACGCGATCATCTGGCTGCCAGCGAGCGTATTTGGCTGGGATCGCCCCGCAACATCGCCGACAAGACCGTCACCGAGGTGGAAATCTACGTTGGCGAAGGTCTCATGGCCTTGAATGACGAAGAAGTACTGCGCGCGTATACGCGCCTGCTGAGCCTCGCGGGGGGCGGAAGCAAATCGTGAGCCCGGCAAGCGCGATCGTCATCCAGCGCGCCAGCCGCCTCGCCGGAATTCCGTCTGACCGGCAATTCAAGGCATGGCTGGCGGCGTCGCTACCCGCGCCCGCAGACCTCACGCTGCGCCTGGTCAACGCCGCCGAGGGACGCAGACTCAATCTGGCCTTCCGCGGCAAAGACTATGCCACCAACGTGCTGACCTTTGTCTACCATTCCCAAGGGGCCGTCCGGCTCGAAGGGGATCTGGTGTTGTGTGTTCCCGTGGTGGCGCGCGAAGCCCGCGAGCAGGGAAAAAGTCTGGACGCCCATTACGCCCACCTGACCGTGCATGGCGCCTTGCATCTCGCCGGGATGGACCATGAGCGTGTCCGCGAGGCAAAGCGCATGGAATCGCGCGAAATTGCGATTCTGGCGTCGATGGGATTCGCAGACCCCTACGCCTGAGGGCGGGGGAGGGGATGGAGCACCCGCCGCTGTGTTAAATTGATCCTCCCGAAACAACCCAGTTTCCACCATGGACGAATCACCCAAACGCTCGCTTCTGGAGCGGTTGTCTTCAATGCTGCTCAGGGAGCCGGAGGATCGCGGCCAGTTGGTGGAATTGTTGCACGGGGCGTTTGAAAAGAATCTCCTCGACGCCGAGGCGCTTTCGATGATCGAAGGTGTGATGCAGGTGTCGGAAATGCATGCCCGCGACGTCATGATCCCTCGTTCCCAAATGGACATGATCGATGTGGAGGAGGAGCCGGATGCTTTCATTCCGTTTGTGATCGAGACGGCGCACTCGCGTTTTCCGGTTTACGAAGGCGGCAAGGACAACGTAATCGGGATCCTGCTGGCGAAAGATTTGCTGCGCTATTACGCGAATGCCGATGAATTCGATGTGCGCGACATGTTGCGCCCGGCCGTGTTTGTGCCGGAATCAAAGCGGCTCAACATTCTTCTGCGCGACTTCAAGGCCAATCGGAACCACATGGCTATTGTGGTCGATGAGTACGGCGGCGTGGGCGGCCTCATCACCATCGAGGACGTGCTGGAACAGATCGTCGGCGACATCGAGGACGAATTCGATTTTGATGAGACCGAAGACAACATCCTGCCTGACAAGTCCGGCCGTTTTCGTGTCAAGGCGGTCACCGAGATTGCAGACTTCAATGCGGCGTTTGAATCCAGATTTTCCGATGAGGATTTTGACACCGTGGGCGGGCTGGTGATGAACCGGTTTGGCCGTGTCCCAAAACGCGGCGAGTCGGTGACCTTCGACAGCTTCAAGTTTTCCATCCTGCGGGCGGACAGCCGCAAGGTGCATTCAATATTGGTTGAAAAGCTCGCGCCGGCTGAAGGTGGTGGCGAGAAGCCCGTACCTGCCGATAAACGCCCTGCATGATGCGTCCCGGTGTGCCGTCCGCGGGAATGGCCTGGCGCCTTCTTGCCGCGCTGGCTTCGGGGGCGAGTGGCGTCCTCGCTTTTGCCCCGTTTCGGATGTGGCCGTTTGCCCTGGTTTCTTTGACGGTGCTGTTCGCGCTTTGGTCCCGCGCCGGCAGCATGCGCTGGAATTTTCTGCTGGGCTTTGCATGGGGGCTTGGTCTGTTTGGCGCCGGTGTTTCCTGGATCTATGTCAGCCTGCACGTGTACGGAAACATGCCTGCATTGTTGGCCGGTCTCGCCACGTTTCTGTTTTGCTGCTATCTGGCACTGTACCCGGCACTGGCGGGACTGTTTGTGCATTGGTTTTCGAAACGCTTTTCGGTCGGCTCACGCGTATCGTTGTTGCTCGTCATGCCCGCCTTTTTTGCTCTCTCCGAGTATTTGCGTGGTTGGGTGGTGACAGGATTCCCCTGGCTCACCATGGGGTACTCGCAGGCGCCGGGTAGCTTTCTTGATGGCCCGCTTTCGGGCTTTGCACCCCTGGCCGGGGTGTATGCGATCTCCTGGCTGCTGGCATTGAGCGCCGCCCTGTTGCTGGTGCTGCCACGTCTTCCGGCCGGGCTTTCAGTGGCGGCGCGCGGGCGCTTCGCGTTGATTGGCGCACTGCTGCTGATCTGGGTTTCGGCCGCCACGCTGCGATCGGTCGAATGGAGTAGCAGCAGCGGCCCCACCGTGACGGCTGCCCTGTTGCAAGGCAATGTGCCGCAGGAATTGAAGTGGCGCGCCGACCAGCAGGAAAGTACGCTTCGAAACTATTCGGGACTGGTTCAAGGCACTCGCGCACGTCTGATTGTGTTGCCCGAGACGGCCATGCCTGGGTTTCTGGATCAGATGCCCGACGATTTTCTGCGTCTGCTCGGCCAGCACGCGTCGACCAATGGCGGTGATTTGATCGCGGGTGTGCCAGTTGCCGAGCGCGCCAGCTCGAACATCGAGCCATATCGATACGCCAATAGCGCGATTTCCCTCGGGACCTCGCCGCCCCAGCGCTATGACAAACAGCACCTCGTGGCTTTTGGCGAGTTCATCCCACCGCTGTTTTCCTGGGTATACCGGTGGCTGAAGATTCCATTGGCCGGCTTTACCCCGGGCGCGGTCGGGCAGAAACCGATGAGCGTGGCGGGCATACGCGTGGCGGTCAATATCTGCTATGAAGATGCCTTCGGTCGCGAGATCGCGCTGCAGGCGGCGGATGCGGGCGTGCTGGTGAACATGTCGAACATGGCGTGGTACGGCGAATCATTCGCCGCCGACCAGCATGCCCAGTTTTCGCAGATGCGCGCGATGGAAAACGCCCGCTGGATGCTGCGGGCCACCAATACTGGCGTCACCTCTGCGATCGATCAGCGCGGCGTGATAGTTAAGGCGCTGCCACAGTTTGTACGCAGCACGCTCGAGGTCGAGGTCCAGCCGCGACAGGGAATAACGCCCTACACCCGGTTTGCAGATGTTCCGGCAC
>CAYSKY010000163.1:0-6668 GCA_964431425.1 uncultured Burkholderiales bacterium | reverse complement strand
CCGGCCCGAAGCGTCCGCAGGATCGCATCGAAATGCCCGCGCTTGGTTCCACCTTCACCTCGCTGTTCTCCAAGCCCATCGCCGAGAACGGTTTTGCGCAGGCCCCCGACAAGCTGGCCACGCGTTACACCACCAGCGCCGGCACGGATCTCGGCAACGGCGATGTGCTGATCGCCGCCATCACCAGCTGCACCAACACCTCCAACCCGGGCGTGTTGCTGGCAGCCGGTATCCTGGCCAAGAAGGCGGTTGAAAAGGGCCTCAAGGTAAAGAGCCACATCAAGACTTCGCTGGCCCCGGGAAGCCGTGTGGTCACCGATTACCTGACCAAGGCCGGCCTGCTGCCGTATCTGGAAAAGCTGGGCTTCAATGTGGCCGCCTACGGCTGTACCACCTGTATCGGCAACGCCGGCGACCTCACGCCCGACGTCAACGAAGCCATCCTGTCCAAGGACCTGATCTGCGCCGCCGTGCTGTCTGGCAACCGCAACTTTGAAGCGCGCATCCACCCGAACCTGAAAGCCAACTTCCTGGCCTCGCCGCCACTGGTGGTGGCCTATGCCATCGCCGGTACGGTCATCAAGGATCTGGACACCGACCCGGTCGGCCAGGGCACCGACGGCCCGGTGTACCTGAAGGACATCTGGCCCTCCAGCGCCGAAGTCGCGGCCGTCATGAATTTCGCGATGGACCCGGCCACCTTCCAGCGCCTGTACTCCAACCTTGGCGCCGACAACCCGCTTTGGCAGAACATCAAGGGTGTGACCGGTCAGGTTTACGACTGGCCGAAGTCCACCTACATCGCCGAGCCGCCGTTCTTCGGCGCCAACTTCGGCATGAGCGCGGGCACCGCCAAGGATGTGAAGGGCGCGCGTGCACTCGGCATGTTCGGCGATTCCGTCACCACCGACCACATCTCGCCCGCAGGCTCCTTCAAGGAAACCACGCCGGCCGGCAAGTACCTCATCGCCCAGAACGTGATGAAAGCCGATTTCAACAGCTACGGCGCACGCCGCGGCAACCATGAAGTGATGATGCGTGGCACCTTCGCCAACGTACGCGTTAAGAACTTCATGCTGCCGCCGAAAGCCGACGGCTCGCGCGTCGAAGGCGGCCTGACCCTGTTCCAACCGGGTGGCGAACAGATGCCGATTTACGATGCCGCGATGAAGTACATCGCGGAAGGCACCGGCACCGTGGTGTTCGGCGGCGACGAATACGGCACCGGCTCCTCGCGCGACTGGGCGGCCAAGGGCACGCAGCTGCTGGGCGTGAAAGCGGTCATCGCCAAGAGCTTCGAGCGTATCCACCGTTCCAACCTGGTCGGCATGGGCGTGCTGGCCTGCCAGTTCAAGAACGGGGAATCGGCCGACTCGCTGGGAATCAAGGGCGATGAAACCTTTGACATCACCGGACTCGAAGGCGGCATCAAACCGCAAATGGATGTCACGCTCACCATCACCGGCAAGGACGGCAGCAAGAAGTCCACCCAGGTGCTGCTGCGCATCGACACGCCGATCGAAGTCGATTACTACCTGCATGGGGGGATTCTTCCCTATGTGCTGCGCGAGCTCATCACCAAAGCCGCATAGGCAGAACCAGAACTACCTTCATCGCGCCAGCAGTCCGCCAGCAGAAGCCGTCAGCCGCGCGATTTGAAAAGAGGGGGAGGAGACAGCCGGGCACATGCCCGGCTATTTTTTTGCGCGCTCGCAGCGCTTGCCGGGCGGCGATTAACACTTTATCGTAGCGAATGGCGTGCCGGTCTGCGCCCCACATTAACAGGGAGAACCGCATGCCCCTGCGCCTTGCCACCCTCTTTGCCACCGCATTGATCGCGCTCTTTGCAAGCGGCGCCTCGATCGCCGCAGACAAGGTCACTGCCAAGCTGAAGCGCGGCGATATGCCACCGCCTGAACTGGGCCTTACACGCGGCGGCGATGAAATCCAGACCACCCAGTTCAACGGCCGTGTGGTGGTGGTGACCTTTTGGGCATCCTGGTGCGGACCCTGCCGCAAGGAACTGACCATGCTGGAGGGCCTGCAGCAGGTTGCCAAGGACCGCGTCAAGGTCGTCGCGGTGAATATTGAAGAGCGAGATGTGTTCGAGGCCGTGTCTCGCGCCCTCAACAGCCTCACGGTGACCATCACCAATGATCCGCACAAGCGTTTTGCCGATGCCTACGGCGTTAACGGCATCCCGCACATGGTCATCATCGGCAAGGACGGCAAGATCATCGCCGTGCACCGCGGCTACAACGAGGACGCGCTGGATGGACTGGTGGCGGAGATCAATGCGGCGTTGAATGCGGGGTAGCAGCCTTGGAGCACACGCAAGATCCAGTCAAATCCGACCACGAACTACCTGACAGCTTCAGGTTCATTTTGGTGGCGACGATTTTCGCCGCGGTGGTTTCGATCGTGATCTACGGCGGCACTGCCATTGCGTCCACCAGGCTGGACCACAATTCCGGCATCGTTTTGATCATCCCGATTCTTGTTGCTGTCCTTTGCGGCATTGTCTGCCTGTTTCAAATCCCCGGCGCGTTCGCGGAATTTCGCTCCGATCCGAAGCTGAAGAACCGGAAGTCAGTACTTATTCTGTCCGTGGGCACAGCGATGGCGCTTATACCTGCCTGCGTCCTGCTGTCGATCCTGGCACTGGTCTTCGGCTGACGTCCAATCGCTGCGTTGCATGAATGGCATCCGCGAACGGCTATCGATTCCGCTGGCAGGCGCATAACGCGCTAACCAGCCCCGGCAATGCGCAACGTTTTTGCCGCGAGCTTCACAAACGCCGGATCTACGGCGCCAATGGTTGATGTTCTTCCCAAAATCCGCCCTTCGCCATCGAGCAGGATAAGCACACTGGTGTGATTAAAGTCACCGCTCGGCAGTTGCTTGTATTGAATTCCCAGCAAGGCGGCCAGTTTGCGGGCATTCCGGGCATCGGTTCTCGCGAGCGTCCATAAAGGAGAGGCGAGATTTCGGTCTTCAGCAACCTTCTTGAGCGTCTTGATGTCGTCCCGGTCGGGGTCGAACGTGACCAAAAGCGCGGGCAGTGATTTATTCCCCCTTGCGGTCAGATCCTTTCCGGTGAGCTTCATGGCCTCGACGATACGCGGGCAAACAAACTCACAGGAGGTATAGAACATGCTGATCAGCACGGGTTGGCCCCGCCAGGCTGATAGCGTCGTGTGACGCCCATCCTGATCGGTCAGCGGAACCGGCAATTGGTAAATGGAGTCGGTTGGCAACGATACCGGCGCGGCAGCCACTGCAAGTACGCCGCCACACGCCATCGCGACGGCAAGATACCCGGCGAACTTGGTGATACGGTTGATCAGTGCACTCATGCTCAATTCCCCTGTCTTGTTGCGGCGCCTGGCCGGACACAGCGAAATCCCAGGTTGTTGGTCGTGTCCGCAGCGGAAAGCGAGGACAACAGTGCGATGCGCATGAGCACGGCATAGTTGTCGCGGTCCTTCAAACTAATCGCACCCGCACCGCAGAACTGGAGCTTGTCCGGATCACCCTGGCTGCGACTATCCGCGCTCACAAGCAACGCATTGAAGTCGTCCACCCATTCCCAAACCATCCCGTGCATGTTCCGCACGCCGTAAGCGTTTCTCATGCCGCCAACCGCGGGCAGGGGCTGGCTTGACGACTGCGAGTACCAGGAGAGGATGCCGGCGCGCCATGCCGGATCGCTTCGCGCATCGCGATTTGTTGCGTCCGCCGCTGCCACATATTCCCACTCCTGCCACGTCGGCAAACGCGCGCCTTCGCTCTCGCAAAAGGCCTGCGCGGCGAACCAGCTGACACTCACGACGGGCTGCTCAGACTTGAGCGGCTCCGCGTAGGTTTCCGGGCCCCGCCAGCCATGCAAATAGCTCGCGTCGGCCAATGAGGCCGGTGCCGCCCCGCGTCGCCACATGGGGGCTTTCCTGACGAAGGCGAGAAACTCGCCGTTGGTCACGGGCGTCTCCCGCATCGAAAACGCTGCGACGCGGGCGGGGCCGGTATCCGCATCATTGGCCAGTACGCTACTGATCGTGCCGGACGGAATTGGGACATATTCAATCGAATGTATCCCAGGCGACGCCGACAGCGCGGCAGTCGCCATCAGCGTGCTGAGCCAACCCCCGCATAGCCGCCCGGATCTCATGTCAGTCTCAATGCTCTGAGGGCTTCGCGGTAACCGGTTGTGCCCGTATCTTCTTCACCTCGTCCGCAGTAACGCTGCCGAAATAGTTGCCCCAGGTGTTGAAAACGTAGGTGAGGATATTTGCGATTTCATCGTTGTTCAGCTGGTTCATCGGCGGCATGACCGAGTTGTAGTCCTTGCCGTTGACGCTGACCTTTCCCGTCAGTCCATTCAAAATAATCCCGATCGCGCGCTTTGGGTCCTTTGCAATGTAGTCGGACTTTGCAAGCGGCGGGAATACGCCGGCGAGTCCCTCACCGTTGGCCTGGTGACAAACCGAGCAGGTGCCGCCGAACAGTTGCTGACCCGCTTTGATCTGGTCCTCCTGGGTCAGCGTGCCGCCGGCCGCCGCTTTGGTTGCACTCGTGACGGCGGCAAGATTGGGCCCGGCCCGGTCGCCAAGATAAACCGAGTCGACCTCCTTGCCCGAGTAGATCGCCTTGTTTTCAGGGCCGTCGACTTTCAGGATGGCGAGCGCACCTTTGTTGAATGCCCGGAAAATGGAGTGGTCCACCATGACGTAGCTACCCGGCACTTCTGTGTGGAACTCGACGACCGCGGCTCCGCCGGCGGGAATCAAGGTGGTCTGAACGTTGTGCTGAATGTTGCTGCCGCCTTCATAGCGAACGTTGTCGAAGATCTCACCAATCACGTGGAAGCTGGAAACCAGGTTCGGGCCGCCATTGCCGACGAACAGGCGGATGGTCTGGTTGGTTTTGGCGGTAAGCGCCTTTTCGCCGGTTAGCGCGCCTTCCGAACCGTTGAACAACACATAGGTTGGTTTCTCATCAATTGCCTTTTCCATGTCGAACGGCTGCTGGCCCTTCTCCCGGTACTTCCCGGTGGTGTAAAAGTCGCCCTGCATGACGTAATACTCGTGGTCCACCTTCGGCAGGCCCTTGGGCGGCTCGACGAGAATCAAACCGTACATGCCATTGGCGACGTGCATGCCCACCGGTGCCGTTGCGCAGTGATACACGTAGATGCCTTCGTTCAAGGCCTTGAAGGTGAATTGCGATTCATGCCCTGGGGCTGTGAAGCTCGATGCCGCGCCACCACCCGGTCCGGTGACGCCGTGCAGGTCGATGTTGTGCGGCATCTTGCTCGTGGGATGGTTCTTGAGGTGGAACTCAACGGTGTCGCCCTGGCGAACGCGGATGAAGCTGCCGGGCACGGTGCCGCCGAATGTCCAGAACGTGTATCCGACCCCTTCGGAAATCGGCATGTCTTTTTCAATGACTTCCAGCTCGACGATCACCTTGGCAGGATAGTTGCGCCCGGTCGGTGGCGGCACTTGGGGCGGGCTGGTCAACACCGCCTTTATGGGCTTCCCGCGGGGCGGGCCGAAATCGCCGGGGACCTTTGCCTGACCGGCAGCCGTCGCAGCGAAGCCATTTGCTATCAGCGACAGTGACACGGCGAACGATGTTGCGATGACCCATGTAATCGAGCGGAATTTCATTTGTGACCTCCAGTGAACGCGGATGAGCCATTTAACTCATTCGCTTTAAAGCAGTATTTGACATACCGCAAATGTTCGGTGACTTTCTGAAATTCCGCCACTCGCCGTAAAAAGCGGTATCAATAATATTGCTTTTGAAGAGGCAGCATATTACATTTATGCAGTATTGGCGATATTTGTTTATCTGCTGCTGCAGGCAATCTGTTCTTTTAGGGAAACGCATGACCTACGTTGTTACCGAGCCTTGCATTAATTGCAAACACACGACCTGCGTGGATATTTGTCCCGTCGAGGCTTTCCGAGAAGGCAAGAATTTTCTCGTTATCCACCCGGACGAATGCATTGACTGCAACCTGTGCGTTGCCGAGTGCCCGGAGGACGCCATCTATCCGGTCGACGACGTTCCCAGGAATCAGCTCGAATTTGTCGAGCTCAATGCCCGACTCGCAAAAAAGTGGCCTGTTATCCGTGAGAAAAAGGCGCCATTGGCGGAGGGCGGTGAACCCTGCGGCCCGGCAAAGCGCGAATTCCTTCTGGAGGACTAAGCCGATGGCAAGCGTCATTCAAGCCTGGCAATGCATCGGCTGCGGAAAGGTTGAAGCGCCACAGACCTGCGTCGGCATTTGCCAGGACAAGAAGGTACTTCTGGTCGATGCCCGTGAGCACGATTCGGAACTGAAGTCGGCGCAGGATGCGGCGGACGGCTTGGAATCGCTCGTCCGACTTATTGCATACACCACGCCTCGCAAAGGGGAGTGGGAGCAGACATACCGGGCTATGCAACAACGGGCACGCAGCGCGCTGCGCCAGCGCGGGAACCCAGCCGGGGACGTTAGCCGGTCACCAAAGGCGCAGTGAATCGTCCGACGTTAGCAAGAGTCAGGCTTTTTGCTTGGCCTTGGGCTTTACATGCAGGCGTATTCTGCTCACCCCTGCTTTCTTCCCGGCGCGGGTGACATCTTTCCTGATGAGGTCTTCAAGCGTCACGCTGCTCAGGAC
>CAYSKY010000162.1:4414-6693 GCA_964431425.1 uncultured Burkholderiales bacterium | reverse complement strand
TCGCCGAGGTGATGATGACTTTCAGGTCCGGTCGTTTGGCAACCAGTTGCTTTACATAGCCCAGCAGGAAGTCGATGTTGAGGCTGCGTTCGTGCGCCTCGTCGATGATCAGGGTGTCGTAGCGCCGCAGCTGGCGGTCGCTGTGCGTCTCGGCCAGCAGGATGCAGTCGGGCATCACCTTCACAAAGGTGTTGTCATCGGTGTGGTCGCTGAAACGGATCTTGTAGCCCACCGCATGGCTGCCCGCAGCCCCCAGTTCCTTCGCCAGCCGGGTGGCAAGGCTGCGCGCCGCAATCCGCCGCGGCTGGGTGCAGCCGATCATGCCGTGGATGCCGCGGCCCAGTTCCAGGCAGATCTTGGGCAATTGGGTAGTTTTACCTGAGCCGGTTTCGCCACAAAGGATTACCACCTGGTGCTTGCGGATCAGGTCGGCGATCTCGGCGCGGCGCTCGGCAATGGGCAGGGCGTCGTCAAACACGGGCGAGGCCACCTGTGCGTGCCGCTGCCGGCGCGCGGCAAAGCGGGCCTGGGCGGCGACCAGCAGCGTTTGCAACTGCTGTTCGACATCGGTGGCAGGTTCCTTGCGGCGAAGCAGCTCATCGCGCTTGCGCGCCAGCGCGATCACGCGGCCGCGGTCGGCGGCGAGCACGCTGGAAAGGTCAATTCGGGGTTCTGACATGGAGCGCGCATTTTACGCGCTGGACACCCACCATCCCCCTTTTGATCCACCGCAACCGCCACAAGCGCGCGAAGGCGCTAGACTTGGGGGACCCGGAGGAGATTCGGGCAGCATCCATTACAAGAAGACAATATGAGAATTGCACTGCTCAGTGACATTCACGGCAATTTGCACGCCTTGCAATCGTGCCTGGACGATGCGCGCCGCCAGGGGGCGGAGCGCTTTGTATTCCTCGGCGACCTGGCGGGCTATGGGGCCGACCCCGGCGGCGTGATCGACGTCGTGGCCGAGCATGTCAGCAAGGGTGCCGTCGCCGTGCGCGGCAATCACGACGAGGCGATGTTCGGTGATGCACCTTACATGAACGAAATGGCGCGTACCGCCATCGACTACGGCAAGCAGGTGCTCAGCGTGGCGCAGATCGATTTCTTGAAGTCGCTGCCGATGGTGGTGCGCGAGAAAAACAGCTGCTTCGTGCATTCCTCGGCAGCTTCACCCGAGAAGTTTCCCTACATCGACAGCCCGACCGCCGCTGCACAATGCGTGGCAGCAGCCGAGGCGCCACATACCTTCGTGGGGCATGTGCACGAACAGCGTCTTTATTTTGCAGCGCAGGCGCCAAAGATGACGCTGTTCCGGCCAACACCCGGCGTCGCGGTGCCGATGCCGCCACACCGCAAGTGGGTGGCGCTGGTGGGCTCGGTGGGCCAGCCGCGCGACCGCAATCCGCGCGCTGCCTACGCCATGTTCGACGACACGCGCGCCGCCATCACCTTCTGCCGCGTGCCCTACGACCATCACGCCGCCGCCATGCGTATCCGCGAGGTCGGCCTGCCGGAAGCCATTGCGCATCGGGTGGAATGTGGGTTCTGAGATCGATACCTCGACGCTGAGCGGCCTCCAGACCGGCATGGAGGTGGACGGCTTTCGCCTGCTCGACCGCATCAACCCCGGCGCCACCGCGCACCTGTTCAAGGTGGAATTCGCCGACGGTCACGGCGCCAGTTTCCCGATGGTGATGAAAATCCCCAAGGTGGGACGCGATCAGCCGACCGAAAGCATCATCGGCTTTGAAACCGAGGCCATGATCCTGCCGGCATTGCATGGCGATCACGTGCCGCGCTTCGCCGCCGCCGGTGACATCACCCGCACCCCGCACCTGGTAATGGAATGGGTCAATGGCACCGGGCTTTCGAGCATTGCCTCGCGCGCGCCGCTGCCGCCGGAGCAGGTGGCGCACCTGGGGGCCTCGCTGGCCGACGCCGTGCACTCGCTGCACCAGCAGAACGTGATTCACCACGATCTCAAGCCCGACAATGTGATCGTGCGCAACGACGGCAGCATCGTGCTGCTCGATTACGGCTTTGCCCACCACGCGCATTTTCCGGACCTGCTGGCCGAGGAAAAATTCTTTGCCGCCGGCTCCGCGCCCTACGTATCGCCGGAGCAGCTGACCGGTTCGCGCGATGACCCGCGCGGCGACATTTTCGCCATGGGCGCCGTCATCTATGAGCTGGCCACCGGCACGCTGCCTTTCGGTGTGCCTGAAGCGGTGAACCAGATGACGCACCGGCTGTGGGCCTCGCCCACGACGCCGCGC
>CAYSKY010000162.1:0-4404 GCA_964431425.1 uncultured Burkholderiales bacterium | reverse complement strand
ATCCTGCGCTGCCTCGAACCGGACCCCGCCGCCCGCTACCAGACGGCGGCGCACGTGGCGTTCGATCTGCGACATCCTGAGCAGGTACAACTGACGCCCCGCGCCACCCGCAACGAAAAACCCGGCGTCATGACCCAGCTGCGGCTGTGGTGGCGCTCCCGCGAAGAGCGCCGCGCCATTGCCCGCAAGCCGCTGGTGCACATCAGCCAGAGCCCGGTGATCATGGTGGCAGTCGATACCTCCCACCCGGACGATGAGCGCCACCCGGCGTTGCAGTGGACCGCCAGCCAGATGGCCTCGCTCAACCTGGAATTCCGCATGATCTGCATCTCGGCCATCCGTGGCGCTTCGGTGGGCGAAGCCGGCGGGCTGGAGGACACCTCGTCCGGCCAGCAGCTGGTGCACAAGGTGCGGCTGCGCAACTGGGTGGAGCCGCTGGGCCTGCCGCCGCAGCGGTTGTCGTTGCATGTGATCGAGTCGGGCGACCCGGCCGCCACGCTGCTGGAGTTCGCCAAGAGCAATAACGTGGACCTGATCGTCATCGGCGCGCCCGCGCCGGGCGATGCAGCGCTGGCGTGGTGGCGCTCGACAGCCTCGACGGTCACGGCCAACGCTCACTGCAGCGTACACGTGGTGCGCATGCCTTCACGGCCGCGCGAGGACTGGCAGGCGAAGTCGCCGAACCAGGATCCCAGCTAGCCAAGCCGAAGTAGCAAACTCAAGCACTGGCGCGGCTTCCGGGGCACTTTTGGCCTGGAAGCCGCGCCAATGCTTGAGTTTCATGCCCGCGCCCTATTGAACGCGATCCACCCGGCAGGCAAAGCAGCCGCGCCGTGCATAGTGGATGTGCAGGTAGCGCACCCCGGCATCCGCGAACATGGCATCGATGAGTGGCGCGACCTCGCTCCCCTCGACTACTTCCGCACTGGCGATGTGGTCGGCCGCATCGTAAGCGCGCACCGACAACAGCCGCACGGCCACCAGCGGCGGAACCACGCCCGGCGCAAACGCCGCTTCGGCGGCATCGCGGCGCACAAAGATTGGCCCCGATGCGTGATACGGCGAATGTGCCGGCTGGTGCTCGTACGACAGCAACAGGAGTTCTTCGCCGGTGCGGGCGGGCATGAGACTCACCCGGCAGGGATAGCTGCTGTCATCGTCCGCGTGCGCACGCAGGATGCCGCGCGCAGCCAGAGCGGCATCGTCTTCGGTGAACAGGGACTGAAACGGCTGCGGCGCGAGGCCGCGAAACAGGAAGGTCATGCATTGCTCCGTGGAATTGGCAGTGCATGCATTGTCGGCACCCGCAACGGGTGCCGCCATCGGTTTCCTGCGTTTGAATTCCCGCTGTGGCGCCGGGCCGGGACGGCCCGCCGTGCCGCTCAGCCCTCGAGCTGAATGCCCTCGGCTTCGAACACGCGCTTCACGGTCGGGCGCGAGGCGACGCGCTGCGCATGCTTGGCCCATACCGGGTAGCGGTCTTTCATGGGGATGCCGATGCGGTTGCCCCAGCGATAGAACACCAGCAGGTAGGGATCGCAAACCGTGTATTGCCCGCCCATGGCAAAGGTCTTGCCCGTGAGCATCTTGTCGATCTCGGCATAGCAGTTTTCAAGGTTGACCCGCCCCGTGGCCTTGATGGGTTCGTGCACCGAGACATCCTCTGCAAAGCGGCCCGGACGGAACAACCCGGCCACCGCAATATGCACGGTGGATGACAGCCAGCTCATCAGGGCCAGCGCCTCGGCCTGCTTCCATGTGTCTTTCGGCCACAGGCCGCGCTCAGCATAGCCGCCGCCCAGATAGGTCAGGATGGCCACGCACTCAGTGAGAATCTTACCGTCCACGTTCAGTGCCGGCACCCGTGCCCGAGGGTTGATGCGCAGGAAATCGGCCTTGCGGTGTTCCCCGTCTTTGATGGACACGAGCACCGGTTCAAAGGCGATGCCGAGTTCCTCGAGGACGATATGGGGGGCCAGCGAACAGGCGCCGGGGGAAAAGTAGAGCTTTATCATTAATGGCTTCTCCGGGAGACGCCGTCATAGTCTCGTAATGAGGGAGGATGTGTCAAACCTATTTCCCCCCGCCGCCTGCACTTCGCCGTAAAACTGGTCGACCACCGTGGTCACCGGCAGCTTGGCACCGTTGCGGCGAGCCTCTTCCATGCAGATGCCCAAATCCTTGCGCATCCAGTCGACCGCAAAGCCGAAGTTGAACTCGCGCTTGAGCATGGTGCGGCCGCGATTTTCCATCTGCCAGGACTGCGCTGCGCCCTTGGAAATGACATCCAGCACCAGGTTGCCGTCCAGCCCGGCTTTTTCGGCAAAGGCCAGTCCCTCGGAGAGGGCCTGCACCAGCCCGGCGATACAGATCTGGTTTACCATCTTGGTAAGCTGCCCGGCACCGGACGGACCCATCAGTGTGGTGGCTTTGGCGTAGCAGTCGATGACCGGCTTGACGTTGTCGAACACCGTCTGCTCGCCGCCGCACATGACCGTCAACTGGCCCTTTTCCGCCCCGGCCTGGCCGCCGGAGACCGGCCCGTCGATGAAGCCGATGCCCTTGGCTTTCGCCAGCGCATGCAGTTTGCGCGCGGCGTCGGCGGATGCCGTGGTGTGGTCCACCAGCGTGGTGCCTGCCGGCATGGCCGCCAGTGCCGCCTGCCCGACTTCCAACAGGTCGTTGTCGTTACCGACGCACATCATCACCATTTCCGCCCCGGCGACCGCGTCGGCGATGGTCGCGGCATGGCGACCACCGTGCTGTTTCGCCCAGGCTTCGGCCTTGGCGGTGGTGCGGTTGTAGACGGTGACCTCGTGGCCCTTGGCTTGCAAATGACCGGCCATGGGATAGCCCATGACACCGAGGCCGAGGAAAGTGACTTTGCTCATGTGTGGCTCCTTGAAATTAAAGACGTTGCGGCGGCAATTGGCGAAGACAGCACCACTTGCCGGCCTGCGCCCTGCTTGGCGCCGCTAGGGATTGACCAGATTCGGTGGCGTGCCGCCGGACAGACCGATGGAAAGATTCTGCGCTGCCAGGTTGGCCATGCGAAGGCGCGTCGCGTGGGTGGCACTGCCGATGTGCGGCGTGAGTGCGACGTTATCCAGCTTCAGGAATTCCGCGTTCAACGCCGGCTCGCCCTCGAACACATCGATACCGGCTCCGGCGATGCGCTTTTCCTTCAACGCGGCGATCAATGCCAGGTCGTCCACCACCCCGCCGCGAGCAGTGTTGATGAGAATGGCGGAGGGTTTCATCAGCGCCAGGTCTTCGGCCTTGATGAGGTGGTGGGTCGCCGGGGAATACGGCACCATCACCACCACGAAATCGCTCTGCCGCAGGATGTCTGCCTTGCCGGCATAGGACACATTCAGTTTTGTCTCGATGGCGGCATCGAGGCGCGTGCGGTTGTAGTAACTCACCTTCATTTCGAAACCCGACGCGCGGCGTGCAATGGTCTGGCCGATGCGGCCCATGCCGATGATGCCCAGCGACGCGTGGTGTATGTCGGTGCCCAGCCACTGCTGCAACGCAAAGCCCTTCTTCCACTCGCCGTTTCGAAGCCGCCGCTCGGTTTCGGTGATGCGGCGCGCGGCCGCCATCAGCAACGCAAATGTCAGGTCGGCGGTGGTGTCGTCGAGCACACCCGGCGTGTTGGTGACTTTCACGCCGCGCTTGGTGGCCTCGGCCACGTCGATGTTGTTGAAGCCGACCGCGATATTGCTCACCACCCTCACGGTCGGGCAGGCATCGAAGAACGCCACATCGATACGCTCGGTGAGGCATGCCATCACACCCACACAGCCGGCGGCCCGGGCCCGCAACTCTTCGGCGGACATAATGTCGTCGCTCACGTTGTGGTCGACTTCAAACGATTGGGAAAGCGCAGCCACCACCTCGGGAAAGACCTGGCGGGTGACGAGAATTTTCGGCTTCATGGTGTCAAATCTTTCAGTCGGGTCACGACGGCCTCGCCGCTGACCTCACCCGGCGGCGGGTGCGGAAGAATATCCACACCCGCCCGGGGCGGTTGGAACCGGCGGCGGTGCCGCCGGGCTCGTTGCTACTTGACTCTACTTGTACAGCACACTCGGCAGCCACAGGCCGATGCCGGGGAAGATGTACAACAGCACCAGCGCAATCACCTGGATGACCATGAACGGCATCATCCCGAGGAAGATCTGGTTCAGCGTGACGTGCGGCGGCGACACGCCTTTGAGGTAGAACGCCGCCATCGCCACCGGCGGCGACAGGAAGGCCGTCTGCAGGTTCAGCGCGACCAGCAGGCCGAAGAACAGCGGATCGATGCCGAAGTGCGGCAGCAGCGGGATGAAGATCGGCATGAAAATCACGATGATCTCGGTCCACTCCAGCGGCCAGCCCAGCAGGAAAATGATCAAC
>CAYSKY010000161.1:2907-6717 GCA_964431425.1 uncultured Burkholderiales bacterium | reverse complement strand
GCAGCGGCATCGAAACCACGTTTACGCAAGGCGAAGATGCCTGTCTCGCTGCGCTGGTGCCAACGCTCCCTGCTGCGGAACCCGCCGCGGCGCCGTCGCTGCTGGTGGTTGGCGCACTCGCGGACGTGGTGGAAGACCAGATGCGCAGGCTGCTCAATGAAATGGGCATCAGCAGGCTGGAATTCTTCCCCCCGCGCCGTTCCACGGAATTGCCGGCGGTCGGTTCCAACACGCGCTATCTGCTGGCGCAGCCATTCCTGACAGATACCGCGCGCGCCCTCGAGGAACGCGGCGCCACCCGGATTGCCGCACCCTTCCCCCTCGGTGTGGAAGGAACGACCGCATGGCTGCAGGCCGCGGCAACCGCTTTTGGCATCAGCAAGGCCACCGTGGAGAGCGTCATCGCGCCCGCGCGCGGAAGAGCGAGCCAGGCGGTGGCGCGCCATCGCGAATTGCTGGCGGGCAAGCGGGTCTTTTTCTTCCCGGATTCGCAGCTGGAAATCCCGATCGCCCGTTTTCTCGCACGCGAACTGGGCGTTGAATTGATCGAGGTCGGTTCACCGTACATCCACCGCCAGCACCTGGCGGACGAGCTTGCCTTATTGCCTGCCGGAACGAAGTTGTCCGAGGGACAGCACGTTGAAAATCAGCTCGACCGATGCCGCGCAGCGCGCCCTGATCTGGTGGTCTGCGGGCTGGGCCTCGCCAATCCACTCGAATCCGAGGGACTGACCACCAAGTGGGCGATTGAGCTCGTCTTCACCCCGATACAGGGTTACGAGCAGGCCGCAGATCTGGCGGAATTATTTGCGCGCCCACTGGTGCGGCGCCAGAAACTGGTGGCATGAGATGCAACTAACCCTGTGGACCTATGAGGGCCCGCCGCACATCGGCGCCATGCGCATTGCAACTGCAATGAAGGGCGTCCACTACGTTCTGCATGCGCCCCAGGGCGACACGTATGCCGACCTGCTGTTCACGATGATCGAACGGCGCGACCACCGGCCCCCGGTGACGTACACGACATTCCAGGAACGCGATCTTGGAAGCGACACCGCCGAACTGTTCAAGACCGCCGCCCGCGAAGCCTACGAGCGTTTCAAGCCCGACGCCATGCTGGTCGGCGCCTCCTGCACGGCCGAGCTCATCCAGGACGATCCGGGAGGACTGACAAAGGCACTGAATCTGCCGATACCGATAGTTCCGCTTGAGCTTCCGGCATACCAGAAAAAGGAAAACTGGGGCGCTGCCGAAACCTTCTACCAGTTGGTGCGCACGTTGTGCAGCCCGCACGCATTACCCCCGGGTGCAACGCGCGCGCCCCGTGCAGCGGGCAAGCGCCCGTCATGCAACCTGCTGGGCGCCACGGCACTCGGCTTCCGGCATCGGGACGATATTCGTGAAGTTGCCGGACTGCTGGACTCAATGGGCGTTGACGTCAACGTCTGCGCACCTTACGGCGCCACACCGGCGGACATCGCACGGCTGGGTGAGGCCGACTTCAACGTCAACCTTTATCCCGAAACGGCCACCACCGCAGCCAACTGGCTGCAACGCCACTTCGCCCAGCCGTACACGCGCACCATCCCGATCGGGGTGGGCGCGACCTGCGACTTCATCCGTGAAGTGGCGGCCATGGCGAATATTGATGCAAGCCACGTGCTGGCGCATGCGGAATCGCGTGCGCGCTGGTATTCGCGATCGGTCGACTCCACTTACCTGACCAACAAGCGGGTGTTTGTATTCGGTGATGCCACCCATGCTGTCGCCGCGGCGCGCGTCGCCTCCGAGGAAATGGGATTCAAAGTGGTCGGCATCGGAACCTACGGACGGGAATTTGCGCGGGAAGTGCGAGAGGCCGCACGGCAATACGGCGTTGACGCGCTGATCACGGATGACTATCTGGAAGTGGAAGCCCGAATCGCGGAACTGCAGCCGGAGCTGGTGCTTGGCACTCAGATGGAGCGGCACATCGCCAAACGCCTCGGTCTTCCCTGCGCGGTGATCTCGGCTCCGGTTCACGTGCAGGACTTCCCGGCGCGCTACGCGCCACAGATGGGATTCGAGGGGGCCAACGTCCTGTTCGATACATGGGTGCATCCGCTGATGATGGGTCTTGAGGAGCACCTGCTGGGCATGTTCCGGGAGGATTTTGAATTTCACGACCAGGCGGGGTCTTCACACCTTTCGCACCTGGGCGCAAACAAGACCGCACCCGCGGCTCCGCGCGGGGCCATCGAATCCGCGGTGCCGATTGTGGAACCGGAACCGGTGCAGGCGGGCGCGGCCATTACCGCGCTCTGGTCGCCGGAAGCCGAGAAAGAGTTGTCGAAAATACCGTTCTTCGTCCGTGGCAAGGCTCGCCGCAACACCGAGAAATTCGCCCGCGAACGCGCGGTTGCCAACATTACCGTGGAAACGCTCTATGAAGCCAAAGCGCACTTCGGACGCTGACACGGCCGGCGCTGGCGGGTCCCGCCCTGTGATGCGGGTGGTGCTCGTGACCATGGACACGCATATCGCGACCGCCACGTCGCGCGCGGCGCAGACTCTTTCCAGACGCCACCCCGGATTGACACTGAGCGTGCACTCCGCCGCCGAATGGTGCGAGAGCAAAGATGCACTGGAGAAGTGCCTTTCCGATATTGCGCGTGGCGACATCATTATCGCGACCATGCTTTTCATGGAGGATCACTTCCAGCCGGTGCTCGCGGCGCTGCGCGCACGCCGGGACCAATGTGACGCCATGATTTGTGCCATGTCGGCAACCGAGGTCACCAAGCTCACGCGCATGGGCAAGTTCGACATGTCAGCGCCCGCCAGCGGTCCGCTTGCTTTGCTCAAGCGCCTGCGCGGAAAACCGGATGCCGCCGGCAACGAGGGCACCGTCAAAGCCAACGCCGGCGCACAGCAAATGAAGATGCTGCGCCGCCTGCCGAAAATCCTGCGGTTTATTCCCGGCACTGCGCAGGACGTTCGCGCCTATTTCCTCAGCCTCCAGTACTGGCTGGCGGGGTCCGAGGAAAACATGGTGAACATGGTTCAATACCTCGTGGACCGGTACGCCGATGGTGCGCGGCGGTCGCTGCGTGGCGCCATCAAGTCGCTGCCGCCGGCGGACTACCCAGAAGTAGGTGTCTACCACCCGCGGATGAAAGCCCGGCTCTCGATCACCCAGGCCGACCTGCCCTCCTTCGCGACCGCCGGCCGCAATGGCACGGTGGGACTGTTGCTGCTGAGATCCTATTTGCTGGCGGGGAATACCGATCACTACGACGGCGTGATCACGGCACTGGAAGCGCGGGGCCTGCGCGTGATTCCCGCATTTGCCACCGGCCTTGATGCGCGCCCGGCCGTGGACGAGTTTTTCTTCAAGGATGGACGACCGGCGATCGATGCCATGGTGTCCCTGACCGGTTTCTCGCTGGTGGGTGGCCCCGCCTACAACGATGCCAGGGCGGCTGAAGAAACGCTTGCCCGGCTGGACGTACCTTACTTGTCGGTGATGCCGCTTGAATTTCAGACTCTGGACCAGTGGGGCGGATCCCTGCGCGGATTGATGCCGGTCGAGTCGACCATCATGGTAGCCATTCCGGAACTCGACGGCGCGACCGGCTCAATGGTTTACGGGGGCCGCAGCAGCACCGCCAGCGGCGCCTGTACCGGTTGTGCAAAGGGTTGTCAGTTCAACAATGAGGCTGAAGCCCAGGATATGCATCGTTGTACAGAGCGCGCGGATGCGCTCGCCGCGCGGGTCGCCAAGCTGGTGGCCCTGCGTCGCTCGCAACGTGCGGAGCGCAAAGTTGCGGC
>CAYSKY010000161.1:269-2897 GCA_964431425.1 uncultured Burkholderiales bacterium | reverse complement strand
GCTGTTCAATTTCCCGCCCAATGCCGGGAATACCGGCACAGCCGCATTCCTCGGTGTATTCGAGTCGCTGTACAACACCATGCTGGCCATGCGCGACGAAGGCTATCAGGTGGATGTCCCCGGGTCTGTGGACGAACTGCGCGAACGCCTGATCAGTGGCAACGCACAACGCTTCGGGGCGCAAGCCAACGTTCACGTCCGCATCAATGCCGATGAACACGTCCGGCGCGAACGGCACCTGCGCGAAATTGAAGCACAGTGGGGGCCCGCACCCGGCAAACACCAGAGCGACGGCCGGCACATTTTTGTGCTGGGAGAACGCTTCGGCAACCTGTTCGTGGGCATACAGCCTTCATTCGGGTATGAAGGTGACCCGATGCGCCTGCTGTTCGAGCGGGGCTTCGCGCCGACGCATGCCTTCTCCGCTTTTTACCGTTGGCTGCGCGAGGACTTCGGCGCACACGCCGTATTGCACTTCGGAACACACGGCGCGCTGGAATTCATGCCCGGCAAGCAGAGCGGCCTGTCGGCTGCCTGCTGGCCTGACCGCCTGATCGGCGACCTGCCCAATATGTACTTGTATGCCTCCAACAATCCGTCTGAAGGCGCCATCGCCAAGCGGCGTGCGGCCGCCACGCTGATCAGCTACCTGACACCCCCGGTCGCACAGTCCGGGCTGTACAAGGACCTCATCGAACTCAAGGAAACGCTGGAGCGATATCGCAGCCTTGAGCCGGAAGCACAACACGAACGTGATGAATTGGGTGTCATGCTTCAGGCGCAAGCCGCGGCGCTGGACCTCGCCGAATCGGTGCCACCCTGGGGCCCGGACACCGAGCAGCGCGTCAGCAAATTGAATGAGGACGTGCTTGAGGTTGAGTATTCACTGATTCCGTACGGGCTTCACGTCGTGGGCAAGCCGCTCAGCGCCGCGGAACGCGTGGACATGTTGTTGTCCAGCGCGGAAGCCATGGCGGGCTCGCGGCCGGACAGGTCGCTGATTGAGGCCATCGTTGCAGGCGACGCGCCGGAACAGGCCGTCAAGACGTCGGGAATCGCGCCCGATCCGGCGCTACTGTCCCTGCTGACGCAGTTGTCCAACATGAATTCGCTGCTGTCCGAAGATCACGAAATCAAGGGCATCCTGCACGCGCTCGATGGCCGCTACGTTCGGCCGGCGCCGGGTGGCGACCTGCTGCGCACGCCGGCAATACTGCCCACCGGACGCAACCTGCACGGCTTTGATCCGTTTCGTATACCCAGTCCCTACGCGGTCAAGGACGGCGCCCGCCAGGCCGAGCGCCTGCTCAAGAAGTATTGCGACGACGGCCATGCTTTCCCGGAGTCCATCGCCATGGTGTTGTGGGGCACCGATAACCTCAAGAGTGAAGGCAGCCCGATCGCCCAGGCATTGTGGCTGATGGGGGCAAAGCCGCGCTTTGACAGTTATGGCCGGCTCGCCGGGGCAGAACTGGTCGCGCTGGAGGAACTGCAGCGCCCCCGTGTGGACGTGGTCATTACCTTGTCGGGAATCTTCCGGGACCTCCTGCCCCTGCAGATCAAGATGCTGGCGGACGCTGCATTTCTGGCCGCCAGTGCAGACGAACCCGCTGCACAAAATTACATCCGCAAACATGCGCTTGCCTACCAGGCGGAACATGGCGGTGATCTTGAAAGTGCGTCGTTGCGCGTGTTCGGCAACGCCGAGGGCACCTACGGCGCCAATGTCAACAGCCTGGTCGACAACGGCCGCTGGGAGGATGGCGATGAACTCGCCGAAACCTACAGCCGTCGCAAGGGCTTCGCATACGGTCGCAGCGGCAAGCCGGTACAGCAGCCACAACTGCTGCAAAGCGTGCTGGCAGACGTCAGCCTCGCCTACCAGAACCTTGACTCGGTCGAATTGGGCGTGACCACGATTGACACCTATTTCGATACGCTGGGCGGCATCAGCCGGGCCATCAAGCGCGCCAAGGGGCCGGATGCCAAGGTGGCCCCTGTCTATATCGGTGACCAGACACGCGATGCCAATGGCGGCGGCACGGTCCGCACGTTGTCCGACCAGGTTGCGCTGGAAACGCGCACACGCATGCTCAACCCAAAGTGGTACGAGAGCATGCTCAAGCATGGCTACGAAGGCGTGCGGCAGATCGAAACCCACGTCACCAATACCATGGGCTGGTCCGCCACGACGGGGCAGGTCGATCCCTGGGTCTACCAGCAACTGAGTGAAACCTTCGTGCTGGATCCGGAAATGCGCAATCGCCTCGCCGAACTGAACCCGACGGCGTCGGCAAAGCTGGCAAACCGCCTGCTGGAAGCGCACGAACGGAAGTACTGGTTGCCAGACCAAGAAGTGCTGGAAGCCCTACGACGTGCCGGTGAGGAACTCGAAGACCGGCTTGAAGGGGTGTACGAAAACACGGGTGCGCTACAGCGCGCCGCCGCCTGAAGTTCCCTGGAGAGACACAATGAGTGTAGTAACCGTACCGGTTTCATCGATCAAGCGCGGCGGACGCCCCGACGGCGAAGGCAGCGTGCAGGTGCATCAGGATCCCGGCATCAAGATCGGCACGGCCAAGGTGTTTGCAGTGTATGGCAAGGGCGGCATCGGCAAGAGCACCACCT
>CAYSKY010000161.1:0-259 GCA_964431425.1 uncultured Burkholderiales bacterium | reverse complement strand
GCGCGTATTGCAGATTGGATGCGACCCGAAACACGACTCCACCTTCACCCTGACCAAGAAGCTGATGCCCACCGTGATCGACGTGCTCGAATCCGTGGACTTTCATTCGGAAGAGCTGCGCGTGGAGGACTTTGTCTACGAAGGCTACAACGGCGTCATGTGCGTGGAGGCCGGTGGTCCGCCGGCCGGCACCGGCTGCGGCGGGTACGTCGTGGGACAGACGGTCAAACTGCTGTAGGAACATAATATGCTGGAAGAT
>CAYSKY010000160.1:0-6822 GCA_964431425.1 uncultured Burkholderiales bacterium | reverse complement strand
GTTCTACACCGCCCCGACTGCGATCCGCTCGCTGATCAAGTCGAAGGACAACACCCCGGCCGTGCATCCCAAGAACTACGACCTGTCCAGCCTGCGCATCCTGGGTTCGGTCGGCGAGCCGATCAACCCTGCAGCCTGGGAGTGGTACTACGAGAACGTTGGCGGCAGTCGCTGCCCGATCGTCGATACCTTCTGGCAGACCGAGACCGGCGGCCACATGATCACCCCGCTGCCGGGCGCGACACCACTCAAGCCCGGATCCTGCACGTTGCCGCTGCCTGGAATCATGGCGGCCATCGTCGACGAAACCGGTCACGATGTGGCCAACGGCCAGGGCGGCATTCTGGTAGTGAAACGGCCGTGGCCGTCGATGGTGCGCACCATCTGGGGCGATGACGAACGTTTCAAGAAAACCTACTTCCCGGAAGAACTGGGCGGTACGCTGTACCTTGCCGGTGACGGCGCAGTGCGCGACAAGGAACTGGGCTACTTCACCATCATGGGGCGTATTGACGATGTGCTGAACGTTTCCGGGCATCGCCTGGGCACCATGGAAATTGAGTCGGCCCTGGTATCAAATTCCAAGTTGGTGGCGGAAGCGGCCGTGGTCGGGCGTCCTGATGACCTTACCGGTGAGGCCGTGGTTGCGTTTGTGGTGCTGAAGGGATCGCGCCCCACCGGCGATGATGCCAAGGCGATTGCCAAGGAACTGCGCGACTGGGTGGGCAAGGAAATCGGGCCGATCGCCAAGCCCAAGGACATCCGTTTCGGCGACAACCTGCCCAAGACGCGTTCCGGCAAAATCATGCGACGCCTGCTGCGCTCGATCGCCAAGGGTGAAGAAATCAAACAGGACATTTCCACGCTCGAAAATCCGGCCATCCTCGACCAGTTGAAACAGTCGATGTAAGGTCTGCCGGCACCCGCCGGCTAAACTCCAGCATTGGCGCGGCTTCCAGGGCATTTTTGGCCTGGAAGCCGCGCCAATGCTGGAGTTTTTTATTTTTCCACCTGGGATTGATGCTGCTGTCTGAGATGCGTGCCGCCTAACGGGCTCACTGCCTTGCCGAAATTTGACGCGAGTACCCGCGCGACGGCACACTGCGGCAACGAGGAGGAGCCTCCATTGAAAAGAAGCGCGCCCAAGACCGCGCGCCTGCTGTGCCTGTTCGGGCTCGGGTGCCTGCTGTTCAATTATCCCTTTCTGGCCATGTTCAATGTGCCGCGGAGCCTGTTCGGCGTGCCGGTCCTGTACTTGTATTTGTTTGCGGCCTGGGCGCTGATGATCGGCTTGCTGGCCCTGATCATGGAAAGGCGTGAGTAGGTAATGCACCTCCTGCAGGGTGGCGTTGTCATCATCGCCTCGCTGGCCTATATCGGCCTGTTGTTCGCAATCGCCTGGTACGCCGACCGGCGCGCAGACCAGGGCCGATCGCTGATCGCCAACCCCTATTTCTACAGCCTGTCGCTGGCGGTTTACGCCACGGCATGGACCTTCTACGGGAGCGTGGGCCGCGCGGCGAGCGATGGCGTCGGTTTCCTGCCAATCTATATCGGCCCGACGCTGATGATGGTGCTGTGGTGGTTTGTGGTGCGGAAAATGATCCGCATCACCAAGCTCAACCGCATCACCTCGCTGGCCGATTTCGTCGCCTCCCGCTACGGCAAGAGCGCGTTGCTTGGCGGTCTCGTCACCATCATCGCCGTGCTGGGCATCCTGCCCTACATTTCGCTGCAGCTAAAGGCCATTTCCACCAGCTTCCAGATCCTGGTGCAGTACCCGGATATCGTCATGCCGCAGCGTGCCAGCGGCCTGCAGATGATGGAGGATCCGGCGTTTTCGGTCGCACTGGTGCTTGGGTTTTTTGCGATCGTTTTCGGGACGCGCCACCTTGACCTCGCGGAGCGCCACGAAGGCATGGTGGCGGCGATTGCCTTTGAGTCGCTGGTCAAGCTGATCTCGTTCACGGCAGTCGGCCTGTTCGTAACCTACGGGTTGTTCAATGGCTTTCGCGATCTGTTCAGCCAGGCGCGGGCGGATACGCTGATTGCGCCGCTGCTTTCGCCATTCGAAGGCACGGCCAGCAGCTACGCGAGCTGGGCCTGGCTGACACTGCTGTCGATGCTCGCGATCATTTTCCTTCCCCGCCAGTTTCAGGTGGCCGTCATCGAAAACGTCGATGAGCGGCACGTCAGGAAAGCCACCTGGCTGTTCCCGCTTTACATGCTGGCAATCAACGTGTTTGTGCTTCCCATCGCGCTGGGCGGCCTGCTGGCGCTGCCCCGCACCACAATCGATGCCGACACCTTTGTGTTGACCCTTCCGATGGCGCACCAGCAGGAGGCGCTGGCACTGCTGGCATTTATCGGCGGCCTCTCGGCCGCCACGGGCATGGTGATCGTTGAATCGATCGCCCTCTCGACCATGGTTTGCAACGACCTCGTGATGCCGGTGCTGCTTCGCGTAAAAGCCTTCAGGCTGGATCAGCAGAAAGATCTGTCCTTCCTGCTTCTTACCATCCGGCGGGCGGCCATTATCGCCATCATGCTTATGGGCTACCTTTACTACCTGCTGGCGGGGGAAGCCTACGCGCTGGTGTCCATTGGCCTGGTGTCCTTCGCCGCGGTCGCACAGTTCGCACCTGTGGTCATCGGCGGCATGTACTGGAAGGGAGGCACGCGCCAGGGGGCGCTGGTAGGTTTGACGGCGGGTTTCGGCGTATGGCTGTACACGCTATTGCTGCCGGCCTTAGCGAAGTCCGGTTGGGTGTCCGCTTCGTTTGTCGATGCCGGCCCATGGGGAATTGCCCTGCTGAAGCCGACGGAGCTGTTTGGCCTGGCGGGCCTGGACCAGATCACCCACGCCATGTTGTGGAGCATGATTGCCAATGTGGGTGGCTATGTGGCTGTTTCACTGTTTTCGAGACAGGGTGCGCTGGAGCACGCCCAGGCCACCTTGTTCGTCGATGTCTTCACTCAGACGGGGGAGCCCGGGCAGTTCTGGCGCGGCACCACCTCGGCTTCCGCGCTGCAGACGCTGCTCGGCCGGTTTGTCGGCCCGGCGCGTGCGGCGGACCTGTTCGCGGTATATGCGAAGGAGCGCGGCCTAAAGTCCGCCGCAGATCTTGAAGCCGATGCCACGCTGGTCCGGTTCGCCGAGCGCAATCTTGCAGGTGCAATCGGCGCCGCATCGGCGCGGGCCATGGTCGCCACGGCGGTGCAGGAAGAGCCTCTCGGGCTCGACGAAGTGATGACCATCATTGATGAGACATCACAGGTGATCGCTTACAGTCATCGCCTCGAAGAAAAGCAGATGGAGCTGGAGAGGGCCACCCAGAGCCTGCAGGCAGCCAACGCGCGGCTGCAGGAACTGGACCGGATGAAAGATGATTTCATTTCCACCGTCACCCACGAATTGCGCACGCCGTTGACCTCAATTCGTGCATGTTCGGAAATTCTGGCCGACAACCCGGAACTCGAACAGGCTGAACGGCAACGGTTTCTGGAACTCATCATCAAGGAATCCGAACGGCTCACGCGCCTGATCAACCAGGTGCTGGATCTGGCAAAGCTTGAATCCGGCATGGCCGAATGGCAGACCGAGGAAATCGACCTTCACGATATTGTGGCGGAAGCCATCGGCGCCACCACGCCGATGTTCGATGCCGGCAGCGTCTCGGTGTCCTCGACGCTCGCGGCGACCGATGCCCGCGTGCAGGGTGATCGCGACCGCCTGATGCAGGTCATGCTCAACCTGCTCTCGAATGCCGCAAAATTCTGTGAACCGGAGGTCGGGAAGGTGGAGGTGCGGCTGACGCGATCGGGCCCGGAAGTCAGGGTCGATGTGACCGACAATGGCATCGGCATCAGCCCGCGTGACCAGAGCCTGATATTTGAAAAATTCCGGCAGGCCGGCGACACGCTCACGCACAAGCCGAAGGGGACGGGATTGGGGCTGCCGATTTGCCGCCAGATCATAAGCAACCTGGGCGGCCGGCTGTGGGTGAGCAGCGCGCCGGGTGCAGGTTCAACATTTTCTTTTGTATTACCGGCAACGCGTGCCATGGGTCGCGTGGACAACCTGCAATGAGTGGTGAACCTTTGAGCAAGCGTGTCCTGATCGCCGAGGACGAGGAGAGCATTGTTGCATCGCTCGATTTTCTGATGCGCAACAGCGGATTTGAAACCTGCCTGGTGCGTGATGGGGCGCGGGTGGTGGATTTGGTCGCCGCGTTTCGCCCCCACGTGCTGTTGCTCGATATCATGCTGCCCGGGACCAGCGGGCTGACCATTTGCCGGACGCTGCGTGCCGACCCGGTACTGCGCGACACCTCCATACTTATGCTCACCGCCATGGGCAGCCGCAGCGACGCCGCACGGGGCCTGGAATATGGTGCGGACGATTATGTGGTCAAGCCATTTTCCACGCGTGACCTGCTGGCACGGGTGCGCGCCCTGATTTCTGCACGGAGTCGACGATGAACCGCAATGCACATCTCAATGCCCGCGTACCCGAGCCGACGGTGTATGTGGTGGACGACGATGAATCGATACGTGAACTGCTGTCCTGGCTGATGCAGCACAACCGGATCCGGGTGGAAACATTTGCGGATGCCCAGGCCTTTCTGCAGGTTTACCGGCAGGAGCAGCCGGGCTGCCTGCTGCTGGACCTCAACCTGCCGGGCATGAGCGGGCTTGACCTGCAGGCTTACCTGAATGAAAACGGGGTGGTGCTGCCGGTGATATTTTTGTCCGGTCGCGCCGACGTACCCAAGGCCGTGCGCGCGGTGAAGGGCGGGGCCATCGATTTCATCGAGAAGCCCTTTGACTACAAGCGGATTGTCGAACTGGTGCGCGAAGGCATTGCCCGTGATACCGAGGCGCGCCGGTCTAAAGCGCGGGATCAGTCGCAAACCGCCCGGTTGGCCATGCTGTCGCAGCGCGAGCGCGAGGTGTTTGAGCGCGTGGTTGCGGGGAAGTTGAACCGGGAAATTGCCGAGGAACTGGCCATCAGCATTAAAACCGTCGAAGTTCATCGCGCACATGTCATGGAAAAACTCAACGTGCGCTCGGTCGCGCAATTGGTACAGATTGCCATGGGCGCCGGACTCGGCGATGCTGCAACGCAGCACTAGCTGCATAGGGTTTCCCCCAATTGTGGCGGCCGTGAGCGAGCCGTTACCATGCGGCGCAATAACAACAATAACCCGGCTCCAATAAAACCAATCGGCCGGATCAACACTTTCGATGAAATCGAAAGTGCCATTGGCAAGTGCATCAACACCCGCCATCCAAAATTAGGAGGAGTACATGGCTTCATCAATGAGTGATGCTGGCTTCCAGGTCAGCCCCGCCGAGGAACGCAAGGTTATCTTTGCGTCGTCCCTTGGTACCGTGTTCGAGTGGTACGATTTTTACCTGTTTGCCGTGCTGGCGATTTTCTTCGTCGACAAGTTCTACCCCCCGGGCAATCCGACCGTCGCGCTGCTGGCGTCGCTGGCCACCTTGGCAGCGGGCTTTCTGGTGCGGCCTTTTGGCGCGCTGGTGTTCGGGCGCCTCGGCGACCTGATCGGTCGTAAATACACCTTCCTGGTTACCATCCTGCTGATGGGTGGCTCGACGGCTGCCCTCGGCTTTCTGCCGACGTATGCGCAGATCGGCGATGCTGCCTGGATCATCCTGCTCCTGCTTCGCCTCTTGCAAGGTTTGGCACTGGGCGGTGAGTACGGCGGTGCCGCAACCTATGTGGCCGAGCATGCGCCACCAGGTAAACGCGGTCTGTCCACTTCCTGGATCCAGACGACGGCCACCCTTGGTCTGTTCCTCGCGTTGCTGGTGATCTATGTCTGCCGTACCTCGATGGCTGCCGACGAGTTCAAGCAGTGGGGCTGGCGGATTCCGTTCTGGCTGTCGATCGTGCTGCTGATCTTCTCGGTCTACATCCGCTTGAAGCTGAACGAATCGCCGCTGTTCCAGCGCATGAAGGCTGAGGGCAAGAGTTCCAAGGCACCGCTGACCGACAGCTTCCTGCGTTACCCGAACAACAAGTACGTGCTGCTGGCCCTGCTGGGTGCCACGGCCGGCCAGGGCGTGGTCTGGTACACAGGCCAGTTCCAGGTGCTGTTCTTCCTCCAGACGGCGCTGAAGGTGGATTTCCAGATCACCTATATCCTGCTGGCCATTGCGCTCGCATTGTCGACTCCGTTCTTCGTCTTCTTTGGCTGGCTTTCAGACAAGATCGGCCGCAAATGGATCATGATGGCTGGCTGCCTGCTGGGCGCGGTGACCTACTTCCCTCTGTTCAACATGCTCACCGAAGCCGCCAACCCGGCCCTGGTACGTGCTACCAAGGACGCCCCGGTCACCGTGCTGGTTGATCACGCCGCCGCGCAATGTGATTTCAGCTTTGCCGCTTCTCTGGTTCCGCAGCATGATGACCACAAGAAGGAATGCGTGAAGGTCAAGAAGCAATTGACCGGTGCCGGCGTGAACTTCACCTACGGTGCGCCGTTGCCTGATGCACCCATCGCCGTCAAGGTCAAGGACAACGTGGTAAAGGGAACGGACGCGAAGGCGATCGCCGAATTGCTGAAGTCCAGCGGCTACCCGACTAGCGCGAACCCGGCCGAGATCAACCGTCCCATGGTGGTGCTGATCATCTTCATCCTGATGATTTATGTGACCATGGTCTACGGGCCGATCGCCGCATTCCTGGTGGAAATGTTCCCGACCAAGATTCGCTACACCTCCATGTCCCTTCCGTATCACATCGGTAACGGCTGGTTCGGCGGCTTCCTGCCGTTCACCGCGACGTTCCTGGCC
>CAYSKY010000159.1:0-6858 GCA_964431425.1 uncultured Burkholderiales bacterium | reverse complement strand
CCATCGCGAACTTGGTGAGCGTGTTGATCGAGAACCCCACTATCCACAATCCCGCTAAGGTGCCGATGAGCGAAATCGGCACGATGATGATCGGGATCAGCGTCGCGCGAACCGTCTGCAGGAACATGAACACCACCAGGATCACCAGCACTGCGGCTTCGAGGATGGTCACCACCACTTCATTGATGGATGACTCGACGAAGCGCGTGGTGTCGAAGGGGATCGCGTAGTCCACGCCTTCGGGGAAGGCGGCCTTCAGCTCCGTCATGCGCTTGCGGATGAGCTTGGCCACTTCCAGCGCATTGGCGCCGGACTGCAGGAATACCGCCGTGCCGATGCTGGGCTTGCCGTTGAGCGTGGCCGAGGTGTCGTAGTTGAGGGCGCCCAGTTCGATACGCGCCACATCTTTCAGGCGCAGTACGCCGCCGGGTCCACCGGCGCGCACCACAATCTGGCCGAACTCCTCGGCCTCCAGCAGGCGCCCCGAGGCGGTCACCGTGTACACCAATGCCTGGCCCTTGGGTGCGGGCTCTGCGCCGATCTTGCCGGCGGCGTACTGGTTGTTCTGCGCGCGGATGGCGGCGGCGATCTCGGTGGTGGTGATGCCCAGTTGCGCCATCTTGTCCGGCTTGAGCCAGACGCGCATCGAGTAATCGCGCGCGCCGAACAAGGTGACATCCCCCACACCGGGGACACGCTTCAGTTCATCGACGACGTTGATGGACGCGTAGTTGGACAGATACAGCGTGTCGAAGCGGTTGTCCGGCGACACCAGCGATACCACCACCAGAATGTCGTTGGAGCGCTTTTGCACGGTCACGCCGCTGCGGCGGACTTCGTCGGGCAGGCGCGGCAGCGCCAGCTGCACTTTGTTGTTGAGGTTGAACACGGCCTGGTCGACGTTGGTGCCGACCTCGAACGTGGCGGTGATGGACACCGTGCCGTTGGAAGAGGAACTGGAACTGAAGAACGCCAGCTTCTCCACACCGGACAACTGTTCTTCGATGGGCGCGGCCACCGTCTTGGCCAGTGTCTCGGCGCTGGCGCCGGGAAACGAGGTGCTGACGGTGACTGTGGGCGGCGCGATCTCCGGGTAGACGGCGATCGGCAACAGCACCGCCGAAATCAGGCCGGCGATGACGATGATGATGGCGATGACGCCCGCGAATACCGGGCGCTCGATAAAGAAGCGTGAATTCATGCGCCGCTCAGCTCTTCTTGGATTCGGCGGTGGCCGGCGCGGCCGGTGCAGCGGGTGTGGTGGTGGGCGCGGCTGCAGGTGCGGCGGCTGGCGCAGCGGCGGGTGCGGAGGCCGGTGCAGCCTCCACCTTCAGCGGTGTGCCGGGGCGCATCTTGATCAGGTTATCGATGACCACCTGGTCGCCGGCATTGAGGCCGCTGTTGACGATCCAGTCGCGGCCGATCCAGCTGCCGGTTTCGACCTTGCGCCGCTGTGCGTTGCCATCGGGTCCCACCACCCACACAAAGCGCCCCTGGTCGTTCTGGCCCACGGCCGACTGCGGCACGGTGATGGCATCGCGCAGGCCGATGATGAGCTGGGTCTTGACGAACTGCCCGGGCAGCAACGCCAGTTCCGGGTTGGCGAACTCGGCGCGCAACTGCACCGTACCGAGCTTGCTGTCGACGGAGGAGCCGGCGAAGTTCAGGCGGCCCTTGGCGGGAAAGGTCTTGTCATCGGCCATGACGATGCGCACCTCGGCGCGCTTGCCGGACTGGGTGCCGGCCGCGCCCCCTGCACGCAGTGCGGCGTGCTCGGATTCAGACAATGAAAACCGAACCCAGATCGGATCGGTCTGGGTGATGGTGGTGAGCAGGCTGTTCTCGGCACCGGCGTTGACGAGGCTGCCTTCCGATCGCTGCGAGCGGCCGGTGACGCCGGCGATGGGTGCGGCTACATCCGTGTAGGACAGGTTCAACTCGGCATCGCGAACGCGGGCTTCGGAAGACTGTACCGCCGCTTCGGCCTGCTTGAGGCCGGTGGCGCTGTCGTCGGATTCCTTTTGGCTGATGGCTTTTTTCGCCACCAGCGGCGCCAGGCGCGCGTTCTCGCGCTGGGCCTGCTCAAGCCGGGCGCGATCCTGGTTCAGCGTGGCGCGTGCCTGCGCCAGTGCCGATTCAAACGGCGCGCGTTCGATGCGATACAGCGGGACTCCTGCCTTGATGGGCTCACCCTCGGAGTACAACTGTTTTTGTACAAACCCGGTCACGCGGGAGCGAACCTCGACTTCGCGTGCGCCCTCGGTGCGGCCAACGGACTCGACGATCAGCGGTACCGGCTTGGGTGCCACCTTGAGTACATTGACACTGACCGGTGGTGGCGGCGCCTTGCCGGCATCGCCACCGGAGGGGCCGCAGGCGGCGAGCGCCAGCACCATCAGGCCGGCAGCCATGGCCGGCGCTGCTAGGGGTGACCGCATTGAAATAGGGGAGGGGATGAAATCGCGTGGGGCCATGGGGCAGGATTTTCCGGATGATGGTGCCGCGCCCGCGATGGTGTGGGCAGGGTGCGGCGGGCGGGTTGAAGTCAGCGGTGCAGACGGGCGTCGCAGGAGAGCGATCAGTGGACTGGCGACATCGAATCGGCGCAATCTTCCGCGCATGATTTGTGCCGGGCAGACTCACCGGGTGGAGCAGGGGGTGGCAGTGGATGCAACAGTTGGTGTAGCAACGGCTACGCTAAAGTGTAGCATCCGCTACACCAACTGCCAAGCTGGGCGGGATGGCGTCCCGGGCTGGAATGGGGTGCCGCGCGCAGGAATAACAATGCCACGATTGGCGCGGCGTTGATCCGAAATACGCGGCGGGGGCCGCATACAGAACGCGGGCAAAAAAAATGCCGCGAACAGCGCGGCATCGGGAGGAGCTCAGGGGTTGGTCAGGCGCGCATCGACAGGAACGTGGCGATTGACGAGATCCACAGCAGGCTGCCCAGCACGGCGCCGACCAGCAGGCCATAGGTGGCATGCTCATGCTCGTGTTCAAGCGAGCGGTCCAGGTTCGACCGGTCCGGAAAATGCGCGGGCAGGGTGGCGAGGCGTTGCGTGGCGGGAAAGAAATGCTTCATCGTGATGGCACCTTGTGTGTATGGGCATCACTATGAACTGATGCCAAAAGCGCAGGAACCGGGGAAAACCCGAGTGCAGACTTCGTTTTACCTGAGACGCTGGCGCACTGCCCGAACCTGGATTGCCCCGTAGCTGCGCCTAATTTATTGAAATCAGCGGGTTACGCGCAATCTCAGGCGGCGCGGGCATCCGCGTCGGCGGATTCCTGTGGCACGTATTCCAGCGAGGGCAGGGTTTGCAATTCGTCCAGATGCTTGGGACGCGACACCGCAAAGCCCTGGGCGTGATCGATGCCCAGCGACAGCAGGGCCTTGATGGTGCGTGCGTCCTCGACGTTTTCGGCAATGGTGCGGATGTTGAGCGTATGCGCCAGTTGATGGATGGCCTTCACGCGCGCCAGTTCGACCGGGCTGCGGAACATGCTGAGGATCAGGCTGCCGTCGATCTTCACGTAATCCACCGGCAGTTTCTTGAGCAGCTCGAAGGTGATGGGGTTGCGGCCAAAGCCGCTGATGGCGATCTGCCCGCCAAAGCCTTTCAGGCGGCCGATGAGCTTGGTCACCAGGTCCCAGTGCGCGGTCACATCGGTCTCGGCGAATTCAAAGCAGAGCATGGTGCCGGGCAGGCGATTCGTGAGCAGTTGCTGCTGCACGAAGCCGGCGTAATGCGGATCCACCACCGTCTGCGGCGCGAGGTTAAGGCTGTACAGCGCGCGGCTGCGGGACATGTCCGCCGCCACCCATTCCAGCAGGTGGCTGACCACCCAGCGATCCAGCCGGGGCATGAGGCCCAGTTCCTCGGCCAGTGGCAGGAAGGCGCCGGGGGGCGTCTTGCTTTCTTCCTCTTCCTTCAGGCGCAACAGCAGTTCGCAGAACGGCACCTGCAGCGCGGTGTTGGAGAGCGGCTTGATCTTCTGGAAGTACTGGCTGAACTCGTTGTGTTCGATGGCATGACGCAGGCGCTCGGTTTCATCGTCCAGGTATTGCTCTTCGGGCGCGTTCGCCGGCGTGTGATCCGGCAGGGGCAGGGTGAGCACGTCGGCCATGGGCGCGGCCGCGCCGGGCATCGGGGCCGGTATCGCGGCGGGCGGTGGCGCGTAAAAGTCGAGGGCGGGTACCAGGGCCGGGGCGCTGACCGGAACGGCGGCGGGCGCGACGGCGACAGGCGCGTAGGCGGGCATCGGTGCTGGCGCAGGCACGGGGGCGGGTTCTTCCACCACCGCCACATCGCGCGGTACGGTGATGTCGGTCATCAGCATGAAAATCCCCACCACACCGGACTCGCCGTACTGCGGCAGGAACTGCATCAGCATGCGAAAACTCTCGCCGGTAGTCGAACGGAGTGTGCGCTCACGATGCACCACGTGCCCCGAGAACGCAGCGGAAACATCCATATCCACGTCGGCGTACACCGAGGCGCCCAGCACTTCGGACAGGTGGCGGCCGTCGATGGGGCCGGCCTGGCTGCCCAGCCAGTGGCGGAACGACCGGTTGTGATAAGTCACGTGCCGCTCGCCATCGATGTAGGCGAGGGTGGCCGGAAGGGTTTCATCCAGATAGCGCAGGTTGGCCGTGACGCCGGCCGCCGCCTGCTCGGCACGCTGGCGGACGCGGGTTTCGCGTGCCAGCTTTTCACGGGTGACTGACAATTGCGCGGTACGCCGGGCAATCAGCCATTCGGCACGCACCGACCGGCTGACCAGCGACAGCACCGAGGCACCCAGCACGCCGCTCAGCAAAGTCACCCACTGCAGGGTGAACCACGTGAAGAACATGGTCGCAAGCAGCGCGCAGATCAATGCCAGCGCAATCAGCGCGCCGAGATAGTTCCGGATGCGCCGGAACACCCAGCTGAACCGGGTGCGACGCGCCGCGGACGGAACGTCGGCAAAGCCCGAGTCGGGGCCTGCAGCCGATGCACTGTTGTCTGACGATAGGTTCAAGGTGAGCCGCTCTGGTTTGGGACCGCGTTGTGCGCAACGCTCATACTGTGTTTTCGGCACCGGCGTGACCGACTTGAGGACCGTGTGTCAGGTTGCACCGCCGGTGCACCGTAGTCACTACACTTCTGAGATCATGGCGCCGGGCTGGTTTGCAATCGCGGTTGGGTTGCGCCAGCGCAAACGGTGGTGATCAATCCGCCCGATATCCAGACAACGTGAACGCTTCCACACCATCACTGCGGGCTGCCGCACTCGACGCACTTTGCATCGCCTGCCCGGCCGACAAATGTCGCGCCGTCGAAGTCCTTGACGTTGCCGATGGGTCGCCGATGCAAATTGATCCCGCCGAATCGCCGGGTCCGACCGGCCCGCTTCCCGGCCGCCCGGACCGTCCGGCACTGGTGCCGCCGCAGTCCGTGCCGCGCCGTTCGATGGCCAGTGTGGCCGGCCGTGCGGCACTCATCCATGCGCTGGCGCACATAGAGTTCAATGCGATCAACCTGGCGCTGGACATGGTCTGGCGCTTTTCCGGCATGCCGCCGGATTTCTACCGCGACTGGACGCGGGTGGCGCGTGAGGAGGCGCTGCATTTCACGCTGCTGCGCAATCACCTGCAAACCCTGGGGCACGACTACGGTGACTTCGATGCGCACCACGGCCTGTGGGACATGGCCGACAAAACCAAAGGCGACGTGCTGGCCCGGCTGGTGCTGGTGGCGCGCACGGCAGAAGCGCGCGGGCTGGACGTGTCGCCCGGCCTGCGCGACCGGCTGGCTGGCGCCGGCGACAAGGCCGCGGCGGCGATTCTTGAAGTGATCCTGCGCGACGAGATCGGCCATGTGGCCATCGGCAGCCGTTGGTATCACCACGTATGTTCGGCACGCGGCCTGGACCCGGTGACGGTGGCAAAGGAACTGGCACAGCAGCACCGCGCACCGCGGCAGCGCGGGCCGTTCAATCTGGACGCACGCCGCGCCGCCGGCTTCACCGAGCCCGAACTGTCCGCGCTGTTGCAAGCCGCCACCGGAGCGGAGGCGGAAACTCAGTCCGGCAACACCTGACGCCGGAAGTGCAGTACGTGGCCCTTGAAGCGCTCGCCACCGGGTAACGCACTTGCCGCGCGGCGCAGCGTCAGCGTGAAACCATGGCCCTGCATGCGTTTACAAAAATCGCTTCGATTGCCGCGTCCCGGGTCCACCACAATCACCTCCGCCGTCGCATTGGCGTGCGCAACGATGAATGCGGACAGCGAGGCGGGCTGGTCGCGCTCATACAGCACGTCGCTGGCGATGATGAGGTCAAAGCGCCCCAGCGTCGGGTTTTCGCCTTCCCAGTCGCCGGATTGGTAGGGCAGGGCCGGCAGGCCGTTGAGCAGCAGGTTGCTGTCGAGAAACGCCTGTGCCAGCGGATGCCGGTCGCTGGCAGTGATGTCGCCGAGGCGCCGGTGGATCACCAGGCTTGCCAGTGCCAGCCCGCAGCCGGTTTCGAGAATGTGCTTGCCCGCGATGTCGTGCGTCTGCATCTCTTCGGCAAGAATGCGCGCCGAAGGCCACACCAGCCCGAACAGCGGCCAGCTGGCGGCGGAGATGCCGGCCGCCGCCGCCGCGCCATCGGCATCGGCATATTGCCGGTTGTCGAGCAGCGAGCGGATGACGAACTCCGAGTCCCCCATGAGAAAGGTCTCGTGCTTCACGTTGTAACCGGGCATGCCTGCTTTCAGCGTGGGTGTGTTCGAGATCGCTCAACACACAACGCCAGAGGGCGCGATGCAGGCCGAGAGGGCGCATTGGCAGCATTGGGTTGCCAGCGCACAGTGTAGTCGCAGGCGGG
>CAYSKY010000158.1:0-6867 GCA_964431425.1 uncultured Burkholderiales bacterium | reverse complement strand
GAGATGTCGCCACGGCAACCGCTAGCTGCCGTGCCGTATGCCATGCGTGCGGCGGGGATTGACTCGACCGCCACCATTCCGGCCACACAGATCAGCGGCACGATTGCCGCGAACCAGTTGCCGTCAACGCAGCTGCTGCCGACGACCGCGTGTGCGGTCAATCAGGTGGCGCAGTGGAGTGGGACGGCGTGGGCGTGTGCGGCGAGTGGGGCAGGGGCGCAGGGGCCTGCCGGTCCCCAAGGTCCTGCGGGACCGGCAGGACCTCAAGGCCCAGCCGGCTCGGTGTCTGCCGCCACCAACATAACCTTGCCTGGTGTGTCCACAGCATCAGCCGGGATCATCTACAAAGGCACCACGCCATTCATCCACAGCTTCGGCACCAGCAACAGCTTTCTTGGTGAAGGTGCGGGCAACCTGTCCATGATTGGCACTGCAAATTCGGCGATGGGTAACGGCGCTATGTCGAATAACGCCAATGGATTCTTCAATACCGCTGTCGGCACAGGGGCGATGTACAGCAACAGCAGCGGATACCAGAACGTTGGCGTGGGAGCCAGCGTGCTCATGTTCAATGGTGGCGGCGCCAACAATGCAGCCTTGGGCTTCAATGCCCTCAAAAACATGACGGCGGGTGACGCAAATATCGCGCTGGGGGCGAATGCCGGGTCGGCGCTGACTTCGGGAAGCAGCAATATCTATCTGGGCAACGCTGGCATTGCATCAGAGTCGGGCTCAGTTCGCATAGGTACTGAAGGCGTGCATAGCCGCATTGTTTTGGCGGGCATCCGCACATCTAACCTAGGTACCAATGTTGCACCTGTTCAAATAGGCCAGGATGGAAGGCTTGGCTCGGCAGGCGAGTTGAAAAGTCTCACGGTCGGCGACGCCAACACGGCAATGGGATCCGGCGCACTGGCCTCGAATACCTCGGGAAATGGCAATACGGCGATCGGGGCCGGTGCGCTGCAAGCTAACGCGCCAACCAACGGTGCATCAGTTGATGGCTGGTGGAACACCGCAGTCGGGGCTGGGGCATTGCAGGCTGATTTAAGCGGATGGGGAAACACGGCGGTGGGCTTTGCCGCACTCGCATCTAGCCCCCTCGGCATTAGAAATGTCGCTATCGGCTATGAAGCGGGTGCCAACCTCGCAGGAAGCAGTGCCGACAACATACACATTGCAAACAGTGGAGTGTTCCGTGAAAGCCTTACCACTCGAGTCGGTAAGCTTCAAACCCGCTTCTTCGCCGCCGGCATTCGAGGCGCCATCACCGAAAACTTCAACACCATCCCCGTCCTGATCGACAGCGACGGCCAACTCGGTACCACTAGTTCCTCCCGCCGCTTCAAAGACACCATCACCGACATGGACGCCGCCAGCAGCGCGCTGATGAAGCTGCGGCCGGTGACGTTCCATTACAAATCCGACCAGAACCCCGCAGGTCGTTCGCTGCAGTACGGCCTGATCGCCGAAGAAGTGGCCGAGGTTTACCCCGGCCTGGTGGCGCATTCGGCGGATGGGCAGATCGAGACGGTGCTGTACCAGTTCCTGCCGCCGATGATGCTCAATGAAATGCAAAAGCAGCAGCGCGCGATCGAGGCACTGACCGCGCAGGCCGCGCAGAAGGACCGGGAGATTGCTGACCTGCGCGCCAAAACCGCCGAGGTGGACGAACTCAAGCGGCAGTTGCAGCAGATCCGCACGGCGCTGGGGCTGCCATGAGACGGGCTGGTGTAACGCCTGCGCGGACCGTGGCGGGAACTGTTTGCGGTTTTCGTTTGATCGGTACCGGACAGTTTTTTGCTGCCCGGTGTGCCATCGCCAAACAATGAAGAACAAGCATTGGCGCGCTTCGCCAGCCATTTTCGGCCTGGAGGCCGCGCCAGTGCTTGAGTTTTAAGGTTGTGCCTAAGTAAACGCTTGTTTTCGTCGCCCCAGCGCAGGCTGGGGCCTAGTCCACCGTATCTCTGAATCTGGATTGGACTGGACGCCAGCCTCCGCTGGCGCGACGGGTTTGAAATGCATCGCCAGTTGTTGAAGCACCCGGCCAACAGCCGTTTGGTTTGCATGAGTAAAGGACTGACATGACCCGCCGCCCGCCCCATCCGCTCGCCTCGCGCCTTGCCATCCTCGCGCTCGTCGCCGCCTGCCAGCTTGCGCCACACTCATTGGCCCAGGCACCGCAAACCATCGCCTATCAAGGCTTCATCACCAATGGCGCTGGCGTGCCGGTGAATGGCAGCGTGAACGTCACCTTCCGGATCTACACCGCGGCCAGCGGCGGATCACCAGTGTGGTCAGAAACGCAATCGGGCGTGGGCGTTACCAACGGTGTGCTCAACACCGCGCTGGGCAATGCCGCACCGCTTTCGATTCCCTTCAACGTCCCGTACTACCTCAGCATCCAGGTCAACGGCGATGCCGAGATGTCGCCACGGCAACCGCTAGCTGCCGTGCCGTATGCCATGCGTGCGGCGGCGATTGATTCGACCGCCACCATTCCGGCTACGCAGATCAGCGGAACGATTGCTGCGAACCAGTTGCCTGCAACGCAGTTGCTGCCGACGACCGCATGCGCCGCCAATCAGGTGGCGCAGTGGAGTGGCAGTGCGTGGATATGCGCAGCAAGTGGGGCAGGGGTGCAGGGGCCGGCGGGGCCGCAAGGTCCTGCGGGGCCGACCGGACCGCAGGGCCCGGCAGGACCAGCCGGCTCGTTGTCTGCGGCCACCAACATCACCCTGCCGGCCATATCCACGGCATCAGAAGGAATCATTTATAAAGGCACCACGCCATTCATCCATAGTTTCGGTCCCGGCACCAGCTTCCTTGGCGAAGGCGCGGGAAATCTGTCCTTGATGGGCATGGCAAACACGGGGCTGGGCGCTGGCGCGCTTTCGAGCATCGTCAACGGGTTCCTGAATACGGCGGTCGGTTCCTCCACTTTGGCCAGCAATGGTAGTGGCTCCCAGAATGTGGGTGTGGGAGCCAGCGCGCTCGCTTTGAATACCGCCGGCGGTAACAATGCCGCAGTGGGTTACAACGCACTGCTGAACATGACGGCGGGCGACGCCAATATTGCGGTGGGCGCTAATGCGGGATCTACGCTCAATTCCGGCAGTAGCAATATCTATCTGGGCAACACGGGGGTAGCAACGGAGTCTGGCGTTATTCGTATTGGCACCGAGGGTGTACACAGCAGGACTTTTGCAGCCGGTATTCGAGGAGTCGATTTTGATAGCAATACTGCCGCCGTCGCTGTCGACGCGCAGGGCAGGCTGGGGTCCGCCGGTGCGTTGCAGAACATCACCTCTGGTCTCAACAATTCTGCAATCGGCCGTCATGCGCTCGGTGCCCATACTACCGGCAACGCAAACGCAGCCGTCGGTGCATTTGCGCTCGCAAGCAACACCTCGGGTGCTGCAAATACCGCTGTTGGCGCCGGTGCGTTGCTGAACAACACTATTGGGCTCAGCAATACAGCCTTAGGCCAGGGGGCGCTAAATAGCAACACCACTGGACAAGGCAACATTGCAATCGGTTTCGAGGCAGGTTCCAACCTATCTGCCGGTGCCGGCAACATCCTTGTTGACCATATTGGCGAAACCACTGAGAGCCACACGACTCGAATCGGCACGAGCCAAACCCGCTTTTTCGCCGCCGGCATCCGCGGCGCCACCACTGCCAACGCCAACGCCATCCCCGTCCTGATCGACAGCAACGGCCAACTCGGCACCGCCTCCTCCTCCCGCCGTTTCAAAGACACCATCACCGACATGGACGCGGCCACCAGCGCGCTGATGAAGTTGCGGCCGGTGACGTTCCATTACAAAACCGACCAGAACCCGGCGGGCCGTTCGCTGCAATACGGCCTGATCGCCGAAGAAGTAGCCGAGGTATACCCGGGCCTGGTGGCGCATTCGGCGGACGGGCAGATCGAGACGGTGATGTACCAGTTCCTGCCACCGATGATGCTCAATGAAATGCAAAAGCAGCAGCGCAGCATCGAGGCGCTGCAATCGCAGGTGAGCGACAAGGACCGCGAGATCGATGCGCTCAAACGCGACCTTGCCGCCATCAAACGAAAACTGGGGATGGACTAGCCATGAGCCAGCGCTGCCGTCCCAGCCTCCGCACCTGCCTGCACCGGGCGCCCCGCACCTTGCTGGTGGCGCTGGCGGCGCTGGCCGCGTGCCTGTCGGCGCCGAGCGTGTCGGCGCAGTCCAGTGCCAATTTTTCCAATCCGTCCAGTGTCATCAACGCCGGTGTGCCGCCCATGGGCGGCAGTGCGTTTACGGCGAACGCGGCGGTGGGGCAGGGCTATGTGGGGGCGGCCTCGGGCAGCGCCAATTTCAGTATCCAGTCGGGCTTTATTCCGCTGGCGTTTTTGAGCACCAGCGGGCCGGTGGCGCCGATCAACAGCATCAACATCGCAGCCGGTGGCAGCCATAACTGCGTCATCCTGGGCGGCGCATTGAAGTGCTGGGGATTCAACCACCAGGGGCAGCAGGGGCTGGGCAACACGTTTGCGTTCCAGATGGGTGCCCAGACGGTGACAGGGCTTTCCAGCGGCGTGGCCAGTGTCACAGCCGGCTACCAGCACACCTGCGCGGTGACGGTGCTGGGCGCCGCGAAGTGCTGGGGCGCGAATGGGTCGGGGCAGCTGGGCATTGGCGCGGCGGGCGCATCGCAGCTCACGCCGGTGGCCGTAACGGGCCTGGGCGCGGGCGTGGTGCAGCTGGCTGCCGGCAACGCGCACACCTGCGCGCTGATGAGCACCGGCGGCGTGAAGTGCTGGGGCAAAAATACATCCGGGCAACTGGGTGACGGCAGCTTCACCGACCGCACCTTGCCGGTGGATGTTTCCGGGCTTGGCAGCGGCGTGGTTGCCATCGCGGCGGGCGGTGCGCATTCCTGCGCGCTGAACAACGGCGGTGGCCTTGTGTGCTGGGGCAGTAATGCCACGGGCCAACTGGGTGACGGCGGGGCTTCCGGAACCAGCAGCAATGTGCCGGTGGGCGTGAGTGGGCTGGCTTCCGGCGTGGCCTCGGTGTCGGCCAGCCTGCAGAACACCTGCGTGGTCACCACCGGTGGCGGCGCCAAGTGTTGGGGCGCGAACACATTTGGTGCCGTTGGTGACGGCACCATCACGAGTCGGTCGTCGCCAACGATGGTGACCGGCCTGTCCAGTGGAGTAACGGCCATCGCGGCGGGAAGTTACCACACGTGCGCAATCGTCACCGGCGGCGCGGTGAAGTGCTGGGGGCGCGCTACGTCCGGTGAACTGGGCAACGAGTTCAATATAGGCACCCAAACGCCGTCGGACGTGCCAAAGATCGGCGTGGGCAATGTGGCCATCGTCGCCAGCCAGACATCCGATCTGGAAACTCACACCTGCGTGATCGGCAGCACAGGCGGCGCGTACTGCTGGGGTGCCAATTACTTCGCGACGGCAACCGAAATTCCGTTCACGCCAAGTGATCGTCCGCTGCCGCCGGTGATCACCGGCGTATTGCCGGGCAACGGCCAGGTGACGGTGGCATTCAATCCCCCTGAATTCCATAACTCCTCCGCCTCCACCAGCTACACGGTGAACTGCGGTGGCCAAATTGTTACCGGCACAACACTGAGCATTACTGTGACCGGCCTGACCAATGGTGTTCCCGTCACCTGTTCCATGACGGGCACCAACGCCAGCGGCGTTGGCATCACATCACTCCCGTCGGCCAGCGTCACGCCATCCGGTCTCGCGCCCATCCTCTCCGGCGGCACGGCCATTGTTGCATTCGGGCCCTACACGGTGGGCAGCACCAGCGTGGCCAAGACCGTCACGTTTTCCAACACCGGAACGGCACCGCTCGCGATCACCTCGGCCACGGCTTCGGGGCCGTTTGCCATTACCGGCAATACCTGTGCCTCGGTAGCGCCGGCGGCTAGCTGCTCAATCCAGGTGACGTTTTCGCCGCCCGCGGCAGGTGCTGCCACCGGCATCCTGACTATCACCTCGAACGCATCGCTGGGCGCCACGGTGATCGACCTGACCGGCACCGGTGTGGCGCGCACGCCGGACAGCTACCTCTACATTCCAAACGAGAACGGCGACCTTGGTGCCAGTGCGGTCGGCACGGTATCGGTGATCGATGCGGCGGCGGGTGCGGTCGTGGCCACCATCCCGGTGGGATTGCGGCCGAGCAGCTCGGCGATCAATAACGCCGGTACCCTGGTGTATGTGGCCAACTCAGTGGGCAACAGCGTTTCGGTAATTTCCACCGCAACCAACGCGGTGGTGGCGACCATTCCGATCACCGGTGCCTACGGCGTGGCGGTCAGCCCGGCGGATACGCGGGTGTATGTGAATTCCGCCGCCAACCTTCAGGTGATTGATACCGCCACCAACACGGTGGTTGCCAGCATCCCGCATACCACCTCCGGTGGCGCAATCGCCGTCAGCCCCTCCGGCAAGAAAGTGTACGTTGTGGAAAGCGGCTTGAATTCCGTGGCCGTCATCGATGCGCAGACCAACACCCACATCAAGAGTGTGTCTGTGCTGATTGGCGCGACGGGCATTGCCATCAAACCGGACGGCTCCGAAGTGTGGGTGGTGAACAACGCCAACAACAGTGTCAGCGTGATCAAGACCGACACCGACACCCTGCATCCGGCGACCGGCGCAAACGGAACATTTGGCGGGCTGTCTTCGCCGTGGGGCGTGGTGTTCAATCCGTCCGGCACGCGGGCCTACATCAGCCAGTACGGCTCGAGCAAGTTGACCGTGGTCGACACCAGCAATTTTGCCTTCGTGCAGGAAGTCAGCATGCGGTACCGGGGCTGGAACGGCGATGTGAGTGCGGATGGCTCACGAGTCTTTGT
>CAYSKY010000157.1:0-6888 GCA_964431425.1 uncultured Burkholderiales bacterium | reverse complement strand
CGCGAAGAACCGTCGCGTGGACATCGAGTTCAAGGGCGTCACCCAGAAGTAAGGCGGCACCCTCGCAACGAAGCCCCGCCGCAAGCGGGGCTTTTTTGTTTGTGGGTCCAAGTTTCGGCCGGCCTGGTCCGGCCCTCCTCTCCCAGATCGAATGCAAATACTGACCCCACGCTGGATTGTCCCCATCGAGCCTGCCCGCACGGTTCTCGAAAACCATTCCCTGGTGATGGAAGGCGCGACCATCACGGCGATCCTGTTAACCGACACCGCCCGGCGCCAGTATCCGCACGCGTCTGAAACGCGGTTGCCCGGCCATGTGCTGATCCCGGGATTCATCAACCTGCACACCCACGCCGCCATGACGCTCATGCGCGGCCTTGCTGATGATCAGCCGCTCATGACCTGGCTGAACGACCATATCTGGCCGGCCGAGTCGAAGCACCTGTCCGAGTCGTATGTCTTCGACGGCACCGAACTGGCCGCAGCCGAAATGCTGCGTTCCGGCATCACCTGCATGGCGGACATGTACTTCTATCACCATGTCGCGGCGCGGGCGGCGCTGAAGGCCGGCATGCGCGGCGCTTTCGGCGCGGCCATTATCGAATTCCCGACCCCGTACGCTGCTGACGCGGAGGGCTACATCACCCGCGCGCTGGAAAGCCGCGAAGCATTCGCGGCCGAATCCCGGCTGCGCCTGATGCTCGCCCCGCACGCGCCTTACACGGTCAGCGATAAAACCTTCCAGCGCGTCGTCACTATCGCGCAGGAGGCTGATTTCCAGATCATGCTGCACGTGCACGAAACCCGTGATGAACTGGCGCAGAGCGAAAAGGAATTCGGCTGCCGGCCGATTGAGCGCCTGGAGCGGCTCGGCGTGCTTGGCCCGCATTTGATCGCGGTGCATTGCGTACACACCAATGCGGTCGAGCGGGAGATGTTCGCCCAGTCCGGCGTGCACGTCGCCCACTGCCCGGTCTCCAACCTCAAACTCGCCAGCGGCATTGCGGAAATTGCCGCCATGGTTGATGCCGGCGTCAACGTCGGTATCGGCACCGATGGCACCGCCAGCAACAACCGCCTGGACATGCTCAGCGAAACCCGCCTCGCTTCGCTGCTGGCCAAGGGCATCAGCGGCAATGCCGCCGCACTCGACGCCCACACCATCCTGCGAATGGCCACGCTCAACGGCGCCCGCGCCCTGGGCTGGGACCGCGAGATCGGGTCGTTGCAGCCCGGCAAGCGTGCCGACATTACCGCGATCGACCTGTCCACGATCGAAAGCCAGCCTGTGTACGACCCGGTGTCCCACATTTTCCATACCGCCGGACGTGAGCAGGTTTCGCACGTCTGGGTGGATGGGGAACTGGTCATGGATAACCGGACTCTGACCAGGCTGGACATGCAGGAACTCCAGTCCAAGGCACTGGTCTGGCAAAATCGCTTTGCACCTAATCACTGAAATCGCACCGGAATCATCATGACCGCCACCGCAAGCCCCAACGTTGACCCGGCAGAACTCGCCAAATTTGGCGCCCTGGCCTCACGCTGGTGGGATCCGAACAGCGAATTCAAGCCGCTGCACGACATCAACCCGCTGCGCCTCAATTTCATCGACAAGCGGGTGGGCCTGGCAGGTAAATCCGTGATTGACGTCGGCTGTGGCGGCGGCATCCTCGCCGAAAGCATGGCAGTGCGCGGCGCCAATGTGACCGGCATTGATTTGTCTGAAAAGCCGCTGAAGGTCGCCCAGCTTCACCTGCTGGAAAGCGGACAGCGTGTGGATTACCGGCTGCAGTCCGCGGAAGACACCGCCGCCGCCAGTCCGGCCGCGTTTGACTGCGTGACCTGCATGGAAATGCTCGAACACGTGCCCGACCCCAAATCCACCATCCGCGCCTGCACCGACATGGTCAAGCCGGGCGGCTGGGTGTTCTTTTCCACCATCAACCGCAATCCAAAATCGTTCCTGTTCGCCATCATCGGCGCGGAATACGTGCTGAACATGCTGCCCAAGGGCACGCACGAATATCGCCGCTTCATCACGCCGGCGGAACTGGCGGCCATGGCGCGCGACGCCAGCCTGGTGGTGCAGGAAATGACCGGCATGAGCTACAACCCCTTCACCAAGCACTACGCACTGGGCGATGACATTTCGGTGAACTACATCGTCGCCTGCCGCAAACCAGCCTGATCGGGACGCACGATGAAACGCCGGGATTTCCTCGCCACCCTCCCTGCCGCCGGCCTGCTGCTGTCACCGCACGCACTCGCACTTGCCGCAACGCCGCAAAGCGCAAAGCGATTGCTGGTAATGGTGTACCTCAAAGGCGGCAACGATGCGTACAACACCTACGTCCCGATGAATGACACGGCCTACAAGAAGCGCCGGCCAACCATTGCCATCGCGCGTGACAAGTTGCTTCCATTTTCGTCCACGCATGGCTTTCATCCGGCCATGGCTCCGTTGTGGGCCAGCTGGCAGGCGGGCGACATGGCCCTGGTTCAGGGAATCGGCCAGCAGGAAATCACCAACCAGCATTACCGCGACCTGGAAATGCAATTCACCGGATCCGCACCGGACAAATACCTGACCGAAGGCTGGGTGACGCGCGCGTTTGCAGGCATTCCTTCGTCGACTCCGGCAGATGCACTGGATGCGCTGGCCTTTGGTGACCTGGATATACGTGAAGCCGATCCGATGGGCCCGTTCCGAGGCGACAAGCTCAAGGTCATCAACATGCAGCACCCCTCGGAGTGGCTCGCGCGCCACACCGTTGCCGGTACGCAGCACCTCGAAACCACCGGTGCCCGCGCCATCGCCAATCGCTTCGCGCAGCCAGAGGTTCGCGAACTCAAAACCGTATTCCCGGCCAATGAATTCGGCGATGCCCTGCGAGCCACCGTGCAATTGGCCGCGGCTGGCCTCGCGCCGCCGGTGGTGCACATCACGCTCAATGCCGCCAACGGTGATCATCACGACGCCTTCGATACCCACTGGAACCAGCTCAAGTTCCACGGCAATGCGCTCGCGCGCCTGGCGGGCGGGCTCGCCGCGCTGCGTGACGGCATGATCGAAATTGGCCAGTGGCAGAACACACTGGTGGCCACCTACGACGAGTTCGGCCGCTCTCCGGTTGAAAACGAAAACGCCGGCACCCACCACGGCTGGGCATCCACGCATTTGGTCATGGGCGGTCGGGTACGCGGCGGCCTGCTTGGTGAGCCCATGCCCGGCGCCGAAGTGTTCTACATCAGCGGACCGCCACCGGTGATCGATTACCGCAGCCTCTACACCACCATCATCGAGCAATGGTGGGGTGGCAATGCGCGCGGCGTGTTCGAACGTCGCTTTGCCCCTCTGAACCTGCTGCGCGCCTGAGGCCATGCCGGCCGTCGGCGCGGTCCTGTTTGACTTCGACGGCACTTTTGCCGACACCGCGCCGGACATGTTGCGCGCGCTCAATACCATCCTCGCGCAACACGCCCGCCCCTCCGTCGCACTGGCGGCCGGCCGGCCCTACGTTTCCAGCGGCGCGCGCGGCATGCTGGAAATCGGCTTTGATCTGCGCCCCGGCGACGCCGGTTACGAGCCGCTGCGCGATGCGTTTCTGAATGAATACGAAGCCAACATGTGTATCGACTCCGCGTGGTTTGTGGGGATCGATGTGGTCGTCGATTCACTCGAGTCGCGGCGCATTCCCTGGGGCATCGTCACCAATAAGGCCACACGCTTCGCGCAACCGCTGACCGCCACTCTGGGCATCGCGCCGCGCGCTGCCTGCGTGGTGTGCGGCGACACCACCGCGCATACCAAGCCGCACCCGGCACCACTGCTGCACGCCGCCCGACTGATCGGCATCGACCCAGGCAGTTGCCTGTACGTCGGCGATGACCCGCGGGACATGCAGGCCGCGCAAGCTGCCGGCATGCGGGGCATTGCCGCCGGCTACGGTTATGTCAGCCCGCACCGCCCACCCGAACTTTGGGGCGCTGAGGCCATCATTGATCACCCGGCCGCGCTGCTCGACCTTTTGAACTAACCCAGCCCTGTTGCAAAAAGGGCACACCGCGACGATAAACACCGATCGCGACATTCCGTTACGCGCCGGTTTTGTGTCTGCCCACCGCCCTGAACGCCCTGAATTCAATCAGGAAAACCGCGCGCAGCCACAGTTGCGTACGACCTGACAGCCGTGCGCGACCTTCGGTCACCAAGCCGGACAGACTGCCACTTCATTCTGCGTAGCATGCCCCGTCAGTGACCGAGGCCCGTGCACGCAAGCAGCGTCACCCCTCGTGTCCATCGACTGACCAACACGAGAGGAAGCCATGCAATTCCAACGACACAAGACGTCCGCCGCGCTGATCGCCGCCGGCATTTGCGCATTCGGCATCGCCCCCGCACAGGCGCAGCAGCCCGCGCAAAAAGTGGAAAAGATCGAAGTCACCGGTTCCAACATCAAGCGCGTGGACACCGAAGGCGTCGCCGCCGTCCAGGTGATCAGCCGCGAAGAGATCGAGCGCAGCGGCAAGTCGTCCGTCGCCGAAGTGATCCGCAACATTTCCGCCAATTCCGGCAACAGCCTGAACGAAGTCTTTACCAACAGTTTCTCGCCGGGTGCCTCGGGTGTCTCACTGCGCGGCCTCGGCCAGAAGAACACGCTGGTGCTCATCAACGGCCGGCGCATGGCGAACTACGGATTTGCGCAGAACCTGCAGGACACCTATGTCGATCTCAACAGCATCCCGACGGGCGCCGTCGAGCGCATTGAAGTGCTCAAGGACGGCGCATCAGCCGTGTATGGGTCCGACGCCATCGGTGGCGTAGTCAACGTCATCCTGCGCACCGATTACCGCGGCGGCGAAATCGCCGCGACCGGCGGCACTTCGACCGAAGGCGGGCTGGATGAATATCGCGCCAGCCTCGCCGCAGGCTTCGGCGACCCGGGCAAGGACCGCTTCAATGTGCTCGCGACGGTTGATTACTTCAAGCGCGAACTGCTGCTCGCCTCCGAGCGCGAATTCACAAAGAACCAGGACACACGCGGTTTTCAGGGCGGTGCCTGGAACGCGGCCAGCATCGCCACATATCGGCGTTCACCGCGCGAACCTTTCTCCACCTGCGGCGCCAGCAATCCGGGTTTCCTCGCGCCCGGTAACCAGCTGGGATCGAGCGGCACGCTGTGCATTTTCAATCCCGCCACACTGCTCACCCTGTTCCCGCGCAGCGAGCGGCTGGCATTGCTGACCCGCGGAACAATCGACTTCTCGACCGCGCTCAGTGCCTACGCGGAGGTTTCCTACAGCCATAACAAGTCCTACCAGCGGTTCACTCCCACACCCGTCAGCCCGACCTCGGTCGCCTACAACCCGGCCACGGGTGGCGTCACCGTGGTGAACGGCACACTACCCGTGGGCAATCGCAGCAATCCGTACAGCACGCCGGTCGGCATCAACTACGCGTTCTTTGACGTTGGCCCGCGCGACACCGACATCGATTCCAAGTCCTACCGCGCCCTCGCCGGTCTCAAGGGCAATGCCGGCTCATGGGACTGGGATTTTGGCGCAGGCTCGGCCGAGAACAAGGTCAACCAGATCAACTACAACCGCGTCGACCGCTACGTGCTGACACGCGCCATTGCCGACAACACCTACAACTTCCTGAACCCAACGCAGGGCAGCGTCACCGCTGCCCAATTGCGCGTGAATCCGGGCCGTGTATCCACCTCCAAACTGGATTTCGTCGACTTCAAGGCCACCACCGAGCTGATGCAATTGCCGGCCGGCCCGCTCGGCTTTGCAGCCGGGCTGGAGCATCGAAAGGAATCGATCCAGGATGTGCCCGATGCGTTGATCACCGGCGGCAACGTGCTCGGCCAGGGCGCCACCGGCACCGATGGCGCGCGCCGCAATACCGCGGGCTTCTTCGAGTTTTCGGTGCCGGTGGTGCGCAACCTTGAGGTGCAGTTGGCCGGAAGGCAGGACAAGTACAGCGACTTCGGCAGCGCCTTTTCCCCCAAGGCCGGGTTCAAGTGGACACCCGACAAGGCCTGGGTGATTCGCGGAACGATCTCGCGTGGCTTCCGCGCGCCCACACTGCCGGAAAACTCGCGTAGCTCCGCCACGTTTTTCACCAGTGTGGTCGACACCCTGCCCACCTCGCCAAACTTCAACCAGAGCGTCAATATCGCCGGCTCCTTTGCCGGCAACCCGGCGCTCAAGGCGGAACGTTCGCGCAACACAAACATCGGCATCGTCTGGGAGCCGGATCGCGACTTCAACCTCGGGCTCACCTGGTACAAGATCCGCCAGAACGACGTGGTCAACGCCAATGGCTTCCAGACCATCGTCAACAACCCGGTGCAGTTCCCCGGCCAGATCCTGCGCGCCGCCGACGGCACACTGGTGGCCATCAACGATGCGTACCGCAACCTTGCATTTACCGAAACCGACGGTGTCGACCTCGATTTGCGCAAGACCTTCCGCACCGACAATTGGGGCAAGTTCACCCTCAGCGCCGACTATGTGTACGTCAGCCACTTCAAGAGTCAACCCGCGCAGGGCCAGGACATCGTCGACTACGTGGACTCCAACGGCTTCCAGGGCGGCGGACAGCCGCGCTACAAGGGCCGCGTGGGTGCCACCTGGGAACACCGCAATTTCACGCTGGCCTTGAGCCGGTTTGAAAACGCCTCCTGGGACCAGCAACAGGTGGCGGTGCCGCCGGCACAGGAGCGGGTGGGCGCCTATGCCCAGTGGGATCTGTTCGCCGCCTACGACGGCTTCAAGAATCTGCGGTTGTTCGCGAGTGTGCAGAACCTGCTCGACACCAAGCCGCCGTTTGACCCGCAAAACGGCGGCACCTCGAGCACGGTGCAGTACGACATC
>CAYSKY010000156.1:0-6958 GCA_964431425.1 uncultured Burkholderiales bacterium | reverse complement strand
CTCCGGAACGGCGTCGGGTTCCGTGATCGCTTGGGCGATCGGCACAGATGGCAAGCTTGCAGCATCGTACGTACGTGCCGAGGGCAGTCTCACGGTGCTGCAGGCGACTTCTCCTGGCGCGACAGTTGAGGTTGTCGCAGGAAAGGCACTACCTGACATCGCGCTGCTGAACTCGCATTCCGGGTATCCGTACGCTGTGTTCCTCGGTGACGGATCAATTGTTGCGTCACCAGATCCGTTTCTCGTCGATGGCTCTGGAAGTCGGGCAATGTTACTTCGACGTTTCTTGCCGAACGGTGAAATTGACACAAGCTATGGAACGTCCGGCAGCATCGCACTTAGGCGGCCGTGGAGCGAACTGGACGCTTATTGCGGCACCGGTGAAGATTCCTCATTGGCGTTGCAACTGGATGGCTCCGTTGTTCTACGCGGGCAGGTTAGCTTGGGCGTTCCATCAATTCTTCTAGGCCTTAATTGCGGTGCGCCATCAACGAGGGCGTTTGCGGCCAAAGTGACCGCTTATGGAAGTATTGATCCGCTTTTCCCCAATTGGGGACCAGCAGTTGGTTTATTTGATACTGCGGGCCTGTTTGATACAAAGCCGGTGACCGTTGAAATTGTTGAGTACTACAACAGCGTTCTGGATCATTACTTCTTAACTGGAACTCAAAGCGAGCTGGACTTCCTCGACAAGGGACAAGGTGGTCCAACCTGGGCGCGTACCGGCAAGACGTTTCTAGGACTCAAAATTGAAACTCGCATGGCTGGCACAAACACGGTGTGCCGATACTACGGTGGTGCATTCGGTGGTCCCAACAGCCACTTTTATTCTGCGCTTCCGATCGAATGTGATCTGCTCGCAACGCTGGAACGCGAAACGCCGGCCGGGCAGCCTGCTTGGCGATTCGAAAGAGATGCGTTCCGGATTGCACCTCCGGCGGGTGCATTTGAAAGCGCACAAGGTCGCCAGTGTGCGAGCACTTTGTCACCGGTCTATCGTGTTTTCAGCAACCGGAAGGGCGATCCCAATCACCGTTATTTGGCAAGTCGCTCTGAATATGACGCGATGATCGCCAAGGGGTGGGCTGGTGAAGGCATCCACATGTGTGCCATGCCTCAATGACCTCAGCGTCCGCTTTGTAGAAACTCAAAGGACCGCTTCGGGTCGCAAGTTGCCGGTCGCGGTTCCCGAAAGCAGTCGTTCACCGTCGGTCAATTGTTGGATTTCTGAACCGCCACTGCGCGCCGGAACCCGCCGTCAATACTTTCCCAACGCCGCCACAACCGCACCCAATAGCCAAACCCCAGCACCAGCGCGCCTTCCCGGCCATTTTTGCTCCAGAAGCCGCGCCAGTGCTTGAGTTTGCCCACTGGCACGCAGCCCGCCGACCGGTGCTACAGTCGCCGCCAGTTGCCTGCCATTGCTCCAGACCATGACTGAAGAACTTGTCGCATTCAATCCGCAGCCCCGCGTGGAAGAGGCCGAACTCGCGCCCGGCGTGTCGGTGCTGGTGGTGGATGATGTGCTGCTGAATCCGGAGCAGCTGGTGGACTTTGCCGCCGCGCATCGCGAGGCGCTGCAACCGTCACCGCACAATGCCTACCCGGGCATACAGTTCCCCACGCCCGACGCGGTGCGCGACCGGCTGGGGGATTTCTTTGCGCAGCATATCCGCAGCCGCCTCGGCGCGCGGCGCACCCAGCGGCTGCATGCGCGCCTGTCGATGGTCACGCTGCCGCCGCACACCCTGCAGGCGCGACAATCGATCCCGCACCGTGACAGCCAGGGACTCGATGCCAACGAATGCATCGGTGCGTCGGTGCTTTATCTGTTTCAGAACCCAGACCTCGGCGGCACGAGTTTTTTCCTGCCGAAGAAGACCGACCTCGAAACGCGGCTGCTGGTCCATGATTCAAGCACGATGACCGCCGTGGCATTCGAGCAAAAGCACGGCATCGCGCCCGGCTATTTCACCGCTTCCAACGACTGGTTCGAGTGCGTGGGCACGCTGCGCGCCCAGTGGAACCGCATGATTTTTTACGACGGCAACATCTTCCACAGCGGGCACGTAGGCAATCCATCGCTGCTCAGTGAAGATCCGCGCCACGGCCGCCTTACGCTCAACGGCTTTTTCACCTGCACGCGGCGGGCAAGCTAGGTCCGCGTCAGGCGGCCGCCATCACGACGCGCTTCACCAGGTTGCGGCCTTCCTGTTTGCCCGCGTACATCGAGGCGTCGGCGGCCTTCAGCAGCGCCGTGGCATCGGTGCCGTCCACGGGGGCAAGCCCGTAGCCGATGGTCACGCCCACGCGGCATGTCTGCTGCGTGAGTGCAAAGGGCGCCGCGAATGCGTCCAGCAATTTGTTCCCCAGTTCGTGAGCTTGCGATTCACCTGCCAGGCCCCCCGCCATCACCACAAATTCATCGCCACCAAAGCGTGCCACGGCGTCGCCGGCCCGCACCGAGGCGCGCAACCGTTGCGCCACGACCAGCAACAGCTCGTCACCGACGTCATGACCGTACTGGTCGTTCACCGGCTTGAACTGATCGAGGTCGAGCACGTAGATGGCCAGCAGCTTTTCCGGCGCACTGCGCGGCAGGGCGGCGGCCAGCGCTTCATTGAGGCCGCGCCGGTTAAGCAGGCCGGTCAGCGGATCGGAATGCGCCATGGAGTGCAGTTTGTCGCGCTCCTGGGCGGCCAGCTGCGCCTCCATGTGTTTTGCCGTGCTGCGCAGCACGGCGATGCGCAGGAAGATCAGCATGTCCAGCGTGGCACCGAACTGGAATGAGTGCATCGATAGAAAGCTCACATCCACGCGCCCCTTCACCACCCCGACCATCACGGCACTGGCGATGAAGTATCCCACCCAGGCAAAGATGAACCACGCGCCCACGCTGTCGCCGCGCCGCACTTTCGCCACCGCGCCCGGCAGTCCCATCAGCGCCGGGGCCAGCCCCAGCGAGCTCATGAAAATCCCCACCGTCTGGATGTCGATCAGGTCGAAGGCGTGCGCCACCGCTGCCAGCGCCATGACGCCCGCCACCACCCGGATGGCCCGTCGCAACAACGGCCCCATGTCGGATCCCAGGGCATCTTCCACAAACAGCGCCGTGGCGCAGGCGGCCATGAGGGAGGTGATGCCGGCCAGGTGGCGCTCCGGCCATGCGAGGTCAGTCCAGAGGTACATCTCGCCGATGCCGAAGAAGTGCACCGAAAACAGCATGCTGAACATCACCAGCACGGCGTACTTGAGGTAAAGGCCCTCGCGCAGGTGGAACCATTGCAGCAGGCTGTACAGCAGCAGGCCGAGTCCCAGGCAGGTGAGCAGTCCCTGCAGCATTTGCTCGTTGATCGAGCGGGCGTGGAAGGCAGCGGGTCGGTTGAGCGTGATGGGCAGGATCTTGGCACCCACCGAATCGACGCGGATATAGAGTGCCAGCGGGCCGGCCGTTGGCTCAGAAGCCGTTGGCAGTATCAGCGGCGCGGCGTGGGAGCGGCTGGCCAGCGGGCGCGCTGCGAAGGGCTCGGCATTGCCCATCAGGGTGTGCTGCAGCGCCTTGTCGCCAGCCACCACATAAACCTCCACGCGGTTGAGCAGCGAATAATCGATGTCGAGGATCCAATCGCGGCCCGCATCAGGCGACAACTGCAGGGGGATGCGCAGCCACAGGGCCTCGCGCAGCATGCCCAGCGTGGCATAGGCCGAGGCGGGAGGAGCGAACTGGTCCCGCATTGCGATGGCGTCGGTGAGCGTCAGGCGCCGGTCCGGGTCGGGCAGCAGCGACACCGACGGCCAGGCTTGCACGCTGCCGGCGCGGCCATCGAGCACCAGCGGCGGCGGCGCCTGGGCGCCGGCGAGCCCCGACCACCACACCAGCAGGAGGGCAAGCGCGGCGAGCAGGCGGCGCAACAGCGGCAGGTAGGGGGTTGAAGCAGGATGCATCAGCGGCGCAACGGGCAAAAGACTCGCAGTATAAGAGCAAGCCTGCGCCGGCGGCACGCGCGCCTCGATCGCAGTCCAGCGTTTTTGAAAGGAGTCAGATAGAAAATTGGGGGGCTTCCGGTGAGCTACCACCGAAAATCTCCCTCACCCTTGCAGGGCGCGCATTCCGCTGCATCGGAATGTCGTTCGGCGGGCATGAAGCATGCTTCACGAATTCCCCGCCTCACCCTCTTTAGAAAAGAGGGAAGTCTGTAGTGAATGATGGCAAACCGGCTACTGACCAGCGTAAGCGGGCATTCTGATCGCAAGGCACTTCTCCCTTTCCTAAAGGGAGACTGAGAGGGATTTTCAGCCTGGATCAAGGCACGCCGCAGCGGCCCGCACTACAACCTGCCTAGTGCGCCCGCACCGCCGGCAGCACCGGCATATCTGCCCCGGGCAGTTCAGGGCCGGCATGCAGGAAATACATGTCGATTTCCCCCTTGCCCTTGGCGCTGACCTTGCCGCGGTACTCGCATTCAAAGCCGTCGCCCAGGCGGGCCCGGGTGTCGGCGGAAATGTTCACCCGCCCGCGCTCACTGGCGCTTTCCATGCGGCTGGCCACGTTGACGGTATCGCCCCAGATGCCATAGGCGTACTTGGTGCTGCCCACCACCCCCGCCACCACCGAGCCGGAGTGAATGCCGGCGCGCAGGCCCCACTGGATTTCGGCGGTCTCGTTTCGTTTGGCCAGCCAGCGCTGCATTTCCAGCCCCGCCATCGCGCAGCGCTGGGCGTGGTCTGCGCAGGCCACCGGCACGCCGGCTGCGGCCATATAGGCATCGCCCACCGTGTTGATTTTTTCCAGCCCGTGGCGCGCCACGATGCGGTCGAACGCCGTGAAGATGTCGTTGAGCTCTGACACCGTCTTGCCGGCCGGGATATCGGCCACGATGCGGGTGAAGTTGACCAGGTCCGTGAACAGCACCGACACCTCGTCGTAGCGCCGCGGCACACTGCTGCCGCTTTCCTTCAACTCCTCGGCAATCGACGGCGGCAGGATGTTGCGCAACAACGATTCGGCGCGCTCGCGCTCTTTCGCCAGTTCCTCGGTGCGCTCGATCACCTTTTGCTCCAGCTCGAATTTCTGCTGGGCGATAAAGCGCCGCCGCTCTTCTTCCAGCTCGTGGCGCAGCCGTTTGGTGCCCAGCACGGCAATGCGCATGAACACCAGCATGTCGATGGTGGCACCAATCTGGAAGGAATGCATGGTGAGCGGCGTGGCTCCCGTCTCGCCCTTCACCACCCGCACCATGATGGCACTGGCGATGAAATAGCACACCCAGGCAAACATGAAATAAGCACCCACCACGTCGCCGCGCCGCATGCGTGCCACCGTGCCCGGCAGTCCGATCAGCGCCGGCAGCAGGCCGAGGGTGCTCATCACCACGCTAACGCCGCGGATGTCCACCAGGTCAAGTCCGTGCGCCAGCGCGAAGGTGGCCAGCACGGCAGCCAGCCAGCGCATCAGCTTTCGCACCCGCGCGCTCATGTCCGAACCCAGCACTTCTTCCACGAACAGCGCTGTGCCGCAGGCCGCCACCAGCGAGGTAATGCCCGCCATGTGCCGCTCCAGCCACTCGTTGTCGGTCCAGAGATATTGCTCGCCGATGCCGAAGAATTGCACCGAGAACATGGCGCTGCCGGTGATCAGCAGCGCGTATTTGAGATAGACGGTTTCATTGAGCACCCGCCACTGCATCAGCGAATAGATCAGCAGGCACACACTCAGGCCGATCAGCAAGCCCTGCAGCATCTGCTCGTTGAGCGACCGCAGGTGAAAGTCCGACGGCTTGCTGAGCGTGATGGGCAGAATCTTCGAGCCCATGCTCTCGATGCGCATCAGCAACTCATATTCGCCACCGGCAGGCAAATGCAGGAGCACCGCATGCGTGCGGCCGCGGATGGGGCGCTGTGCGAACGGCTGCTGATTGCCCAGTTCCACCCGCCGCAGCAACTTCCCGCCTTCCGCGCCACCCGGCTGACCGGACGAGTAAACGAATACCTCCACCCGGTTGAGCAGCGTGTAATCGATGTCCAGCATCCAGTCGCCGTCGGAGCCCGTCGCAACCTTGAGCGGCGCGCGCAGCCAGATCACTTCCTTGCGCAATCCCAGCGTGGCGTAGGCGGAGTCCGGCACGGTAAACCGCAGGCGAGCGGCATAGGCATCTTCCAACTTGAGGCGCCCGCCCTCGTCCGCAAGCATGGTCACCGCCGGCCAGGCGTCGATACGCCCGGCGGCATCATCCAGCACCAGCGGCGCCGCCAACAACGGCGCGGCAGCCAGCAGCCACCAGGCCAGCAACAGGGACCAGGCGTGGCGCAGGCACAACCTGCCTGCCACGATGGTGCGATCGCAAAGTCTCATGCCCACAAGCCTATCCGCGCTGCCCCGCCTGCCAGTTGCCGCCCACGGTATAGCGGTCCTCCAGTGTGTTCATCCAGTCCGGCGCATGCGGATCGCTGCTCCAGGAAGCCACCAGATGGTCGATCTGACCGCGCAGTGACGTCGGCAATTTCAACGGCCGGGTCTGGTCCATCATCAGTTTGGTCATGAGGCGGTAGCCCAGGATGCGGGTGAAAAAGCGAGCGATGGAGAACTTCGGCACAAACACCCGTACCAGCGCATCGATGCCGCCGGTGAAGGTCATCGTCAGGCGGAACAGCACGCGCGACAGCCACGAGACATGCCCGTCCAGGCCCAGGTCCTTCGAGCTTTGCGGCCCGCACAGGAAGCGCGTCATCAGCACCGGGAACGCCTTCAGCGGCCCGTCCGGAATGACCGACTGCATGGCCCCCATCAGTGCCTTGCCCAGCTGCGGGCGCGGGTCCGGCGTTTCCGGGCGCTTCGCCCAGTCGGCACGGCCGCGCGCCTGCATGGTGGCAAACAGTTTCTCGGCGTCTTCCATCGTGTCCACCTGCAAGGATCGGTCGATGCCCAGAAAATGCCCCGCCACGTTCCAGGCGTGCAGAT
>CAYSKY010000155.1:0-7066 GCA_964431425.1 uncultured Burkholderiales bacterium | reverse complement strand
GTGCTGTATCCGCCGGTCGGCTACCTGCAGCGCCTGCGGGAGATCACGAAAAAACACGGCATCCTGCTCATATTTGACGAGGTCATCACCGGATACGGACGTTTGGGCGGCCCGTTCGCCTCGCAGGTATTTGGTGTCGAGCCCGACATGATCACGTTCGCCAAGGGCGTGACGTCGGGTACGGTACCGATGGGCGGCGTCATCTGCTCGGCCGAAATTCACGATGCATTCATGACCGGCCCGGCATCAGCTGTTGAGTTGTTCCATGGCTACACGTATTCGGCGCACCCGCTGGCCTGCGCCGCCGGTATCGCCACGTTGCAGTTGTACAAGGACGAAGCGCTGTTCGAGCGGGCGAACCAGATGGCGCCGGTGCTGGCGAAGGCCGTGCATTCGCTCAAAGGCGCCCGCAATGTGATCGACACCCGGGCGTTCGGTCTGGTGGCGGCGGTGGAACTGGAGGCGCGCCCGGGAGCAGCCGGTGCGCGCGGGTTCGAAGCCTTCCTGAAAACCTATGACAATGGCGTGGTGCTGCGCGCGGCGGGGGACAACATCGTGTTTTCGCCAGCCTGCATCGTCGAGCCAAAGGAAATCGAACAGATGGTCAGTGTCCTTGCGGATGTGATTGCCAGGATCGACTGACGCCGCCCTCACCCAAGCATAACAGGTTAAAACTCCAGCAGTGGCGCGTCTTCCCGGGCCAAATGGCCTGTAAACCCCCGCCACTGCTTGTTTTACGTTTTTCAAATTGAGGAAGATTACCTATGCAACCCATGCGGCTTCTGCGTCTGCTGCTCGTGCTTTGCTGTGTTGTCCCCACCGTCCAGGCGGCCGTTGATACTGCAGCTGCAAAAGCGACTGCGGTTCACCGCTATGCCGTGCTCTCGCAGGGAAAGCCTGCGGGGCGGCAGGTGGTTGAACAGTTTCCGGGTAACCGCAGCAAGGTGGAATTCACCTATCGAGACAATGGCCGCGGCCCGGACCTGTTTGAAGAACTGACGCTGGATGGCAGCGGTCTGCTCACGTCGTTTGTCGCGACAGGCAAGTCCACATTCGGTGCACCCATCGACGAGACCTTCAGCATCAGCGCCGGCAAGGCGACCTGGAAATCCAAGGCAGACCGTGGCGACCGCGCCGCTTCTGGCGGGGCCATCTACGTGCCGATTGAAAACAGCTTTGAAACCATTGCCATCACCGCCCGGGCCTTGTTGCGCGCGCCCGGCCAAAAACTGGCTGCGCTGCCCAACGGCCGGCTGGCCATTGAAAAGATCACTGAAGCCGATGTCGTGTCGAAGGCCGGGAAGGGGCGCGTCACGCTTTACGCCATCACCGGTTTTGGAATCGAACCCAGTTACCTTTGGCTGCGGTCCGGCGCAGGTGGCGGTAATCGCCTGTTAGCTGTAGTGCTTCCGTCCTTCTATGTGGTGGAGGAGGGCTGGGAGGACAACTGCGATGCCATGCTGAAAATCCAGCTGGAAGCCGACGCGGCGCGGCTCAAGAAACTGGCCATGCGCCTTTCGCATCGCAGCGACGTACCGGTTGTTTTCCGTAACGTGCGCTGGTTTGACGCCGAGAACGCGGTCATGAAGGGGCCGTCTGACGTGCACGTGTTTCGTGGCCGCATCGCCGCCATCTTCCCGCCCAACTCACCGTTGCGTGACGCCGCCAATCTCATCGATGGCACCGGCAAGAGCCTGCTCCCGGGGCTCGCCGACCTGCACGGGCATACGAGTGCCTGGGATGCGGTGCTGCAAGTGGCAGGTGGCATTACCACGCTGCGCGACATGGGGGGTGACAACGCCGAACTCAAACGCCTAACTAAACCGCCTGCAGACCAGCTTTGATCTTGGCGAAAGCATCGGGCCACACATCGTGCTGACCGGCTTCATTGAGGGCGACAGCCCGTTTCGGGCCAGCGGCGGTTTCACGATCAAGAATGTTGAAGATGCCAAACACGCCATCGACTGGTATGCACAGCACGGTTACCAGCAGATCAAGCTCTACAACTCCATCCGGCCTGAATGGGTGCAGCCGATTGCCGAGTATGCCCATAGCCGGGGCATCCGCGTCTCAGGGCACATTCCCGCCTTCATGCGTGCCGAGGAGGCTGTCCGGGGCGGCTTTGACGAGATCCAGCACATCAACCAGGTCGTCCTGAATTTCCTGACCAAGAAAGACGACGACACCCGCACCTTGTTGCGCTTCTACCTTGTTGGCGACAATGCCAACCAGATTGACCTGGAGTCGCCGGCGGTGCGTGATTTCATCAACCTGCTGGTGCAGCGCAAGACGGCCATCGATCCCACGCTGACCGCATTCGAAGCCATGTTCCTGCAGAGGCAGGGGGCACCTAATCCTTCGTTTCGTACGGTCTCGCCCAACATGCCGCCGGCCATCAGCCGTTCCTGGTTGACCAATTCCATGGACGTTACGGACAAGAACGCCGAGCCTTTCCGCCAGTCGTTCGAGAAACTGCTCGGCTTCGTCAAACGCATGTACGACGCCGGCGTGCCCTTGCTGGCGGGCAGCGACGACATCGCCGGCTTTACCCTGCACCGCGAATTGGAGCTGTATGTGATGGCGGGCCTTACACCGGCCCAGGCGCTGCAGGTGGCCACATTGAACGGCGCCCGCTACGCCTACCGGCTGGGGCGCAGCGGCACCATTACCGTCGGCAAGGACGCCGACCTGATCCTGGTCGATGGCGATCCGGTTGCCAACATCAGCAACGTGCGCAAGGTCAGCCTGACAATGAAGGCCGGTGTGATGTTTTTCCCGGCTGAGCTGTATGACGCGCTGGGGGTGAAGCCGTTTACCGGCAAACCCGATCTTAAGTGGCAGGCGGCGCCGGCGGGTGGTTGATCCGGGCTGGCCAGACTTGCCTTGAAAGCAGCGTGGCCCACCCGGAACAGCAGGTGGGCCGCGCAGCGGTGCAGCAAGCGCTGCTTCCGGGCAATACGCGCTACTTGTCGAAGGACAATTTGACAGGTGCCTTGTGGATGGCGTGGCGCACCTGCGCGTTGTCAAACGCGGCAAACCCGAACAGGTAATCCGCGCCGAGATCATTGAACTGGACATCGAATTTTCCGCCGGTGACCAGCTTGCGTGCAATCGCCGCCGTCCACTTTCCGTCCTTGTAATTGATGACAGTTTCGATGTCGCCGCGGTCACCGGTGAACTTCGCCACTGAGATCGACGCGACTTCATCGCCGGTCACGAACTTGCTGTCGTCAAAGGCGGTCTTGTCCTCTTCGCGGATGAAGTAGGTTCCGCCCTTGTTGCCGGCCTTGGCATCCTTGTTCATGAACTCTGGTTTGCCGTTGACGAGTTTCACATCGACATAACCGCCACCTGTTTTCGGATCGCTCTTGCGGCCCGCATCAGGCGATTTGTCCTTGTCAAAGCGAGTGTGATCGACGTATTGGTCGTCAATCTGCCCGAGATAGCCGCCGCGTATCGACTTCATGTGCCAGATGTCACCCAGTTCCCCTTCGCTCTCGCTGTATTTGTTGCCATAGGGTTTGCCGATTTCATTTTCATGGCAAAGGGCAAAGCAGCCATCCTTCTTGAAACCCTTGATGGAGTTGTTGATGTTCCAGATAAAGGCAAACTTGTCCTCGTAGACTTTGTTGTTGTCGCCGCCCTTGTCCTCCGGGTCCTTGAGCTTGAGCCAGGAGCCGTCGGCTTGCTTTTGATAGGGTGAGCGGCGCACCGATTGGGTAGGGTCGGCGTAGCTGAGCAGGATGTAGAGCGTATCGGAGGTGTAGGCCGCCTTGAAGGTGGCGAGCGTTGAGCCGCCGTCAAAGTTCTGCCCCTTGTTGAGTTTGACCTTTAGTTCGGTCGCGCCTGTCCATGCCGGGTCGGCGGCCAATGCGGCGAGCACCGGCGCCTGCGTGACTTTCTTGGCGGTCAATGCGTACTGCGCATGCGCGTTTCCGGCGATACCGGCGGCGAGCGAACAGATTGCGACCGGCAGCCAGCGACCGGACAGGTTGAGGATTGCGGACATTGTTTTCTCCTTGGCGATGTGTGTATCAGCCATTGCATGATGGGCTCTGCTTTGCTTTTTAATTTGATCGGCCTCAATTGGAGCGGCCACGTGACTTGTTCCGGATCAAGTGCGGCGTTGATACTGTGCACGCGGTCGTCGTGTGCCATCGACGGCCAGCGATGCTAGAGTGCCCGCTGTCACCGTTTGCTCAACCGAGGAGAAAAAATGAGAGTTCTGCGTATTGCGCTGATGACCTTCCTGATGGTGGCCGCCGGCGCCGTACAGGCGGCGTTTCCCGACAAGCCGATCAAGATCATCGTCGGCTTCCCGCCGGGCGGCCCACTTGATACCCACGCGCGATTGTTGGTCGACCAGTTGCAAAAGCATTTAGGGCAGCCGGTCATCGTGGACTACAAACCGGGAGCGGGCGGATCGATCGGCGCGGATTTCGTGATCAAGTCGCCACCGGACGGATACACCTTGCTCATGGCCAACACCGGCACGATGGTGATCAATCCCTTCGTCTATACAAAGAATGCCTATGACACGCTGCGCGACTTCACGCCCATCGCGCGCACTGCGCAGCAACCGCTGGCGCTTGCTGTAAACAATGAAGTCCCGGCGAAAACGCTTGGCGAGTTTCTGGCCTATGCCAAAAAGAGCCCCGGTAAGGTGAACTACGGTTCTGCGGGCAACGGCGGTATTTCGCACCTGGTGCCGGAGATGTTGCAGGATGCCACCGGTATTACCATGGTCCATGTGCCCTACAAAGGTTCGGCGCCAGCCTTTACCGACCTGCTCGCTGGCCAGGTGCAGTTCATGGCGGAATCAATCCCGCAGGTCACGCAATATCTCAAGGCCGGCAAGGTGCGGGTGTTGGCAATGACCGGCAAGGAGCGCAATGCCGCCATCGCTGACGTTCCCACCATGGCGGAGTCGGGCGTCAAAGACTTTGAGGTGGTCGGCTTTTATGGCGTGCTGGCACCGGCCAAACTGCCACCAGACGTTACCGCAAAATTGACTGATGCATTCAGGAAAGCGCTGGCTGCTGAAGACGTGCGTACACGCATGATTTCGCAAGGTGCCGACCCGGCCTTTCTCGACTCTGCGCAGTTCGGCGCATTTCTCAGGACTGAAAGCGCGCGCTGGTCATCGGCGGTCCGCAAGGCAGGCGTCAAGCTCGACTGAGTCGGGCAGTAACAGCTTGCATCAGCACGGTCTAACGGTGCAAAAACTCCAGCATTGGCGGGCCTCTCCGGCCATTTTTGACTTGCGAGCCGCGCCAGTGCTAGAGTTTGGACACACTTTTTGATGTGCGAGGATGTGCATGTCCCATGAGAGGCTTGGCAGTTCGGCACTGAGCATGACCTGCCTTGAATTCCATGAGCACCTGCGCGATTACATCCGTGCATGCACGCACTACCAGCGCCGTCTGGTCGTCCTGTTCCTGGCCGCACTTTCGCCCGCACTGGAAACCGTTCTGGCGTCGTACCTTCTGCATGGCACCTGGCTGCCGGCCGATGCAATGGCGCGCGAATCATTTGCGCTCATCTGGGCTTCAGCATCGTTGGTTGCCGTCACTGTATTGGCGGCATATATCGTCTTTAACAGCGAACGTTTTCACCGCGACGTCGTGCCGCGCTGTCCGAGATGTACCTGCGAGGTCCGCAACGTGGACGATTTCATGATGGCCATGGCGGTGCCGGAATTGCGCCCGCGAACCGCTCCGCTGTTTCGGTGCGATGCCTGCGACCATGTCATTGCGCAAGGAAGCGGTACTTTGCGGGCCGGCTGAAGAGCAGGGGGCGGGAATTCCTTTTCGCGGCAACGGATGTGCTGCGGCGAGCCCGGGAAAGCTTGCGGCGCTAGCGGATGACCAGCGCGATTGAGAGGCCCACCGCCAGTACCGAGAGAATTACGATGATGACGATCGGCACGAGGTTGTTTGCCGGACGCGGGTCGGGGGAGCCGGTGGCACGCTGTGCTTTCAGGGCCTCAAACTGTTCCAACTGGTCTACTTGCGAAAACGTCACGGCACGTGTTCCGGTACGGCTGGAAACATCCGAACGTCGTCCCGCATTCATTGCGCTGGCCAGTGCACCTGCGACATCCCCCTGATAGGCGCGCATTTTGCGGGATTCGGAAATGTATTCGGCGAATTCAGCGGTCTGATTGGTCATGGCCGCCAGCTTCAAGGTGGCGTCGAACGAATCAAAGTCCTTGGCAAGCTTCAGGGGCCGGCTTTCCTCAATCGCCGTCGGGTCCTTCTGGTAGCGCCCGACCCCCATCGTATCCAGTGATAGTGGCCGCGTTGACGGCGGGGCCTGCTTGGCTATGACATTGGCCGGTTGCCTGGCCAGCAACTGGCGTTTGACGTGGCCCAGATCGTTTGCAAATTCCTGCATGGACTGGTAGCGCTCGTCGGGCATTTTGGCCAGTGACTTCGCCACAATCAGGTCCAGCATGGTCGGCACCTGCTTGTTGCCGATCGAAGGCGCCGGCGGGATGTTGTTGACCGTGGCATACATGATGGCGTTCACGTTGTCCCCGTCAAACGGCGGGATGCCGGTCAGCGTTTCATAGAGCACCACACCCAGCGAAAAAATGTCCGTACGGTTGTCGAGATCGCGGCCGATGACCTGTTCGGGTGACATATAGCGGGGGCTGCCGAGAATCAGCCCGGTCATGGTCTTCACCGCTGAAGCGGGCATTCGGGCGATCCCGAAATCGGTGATCTTGGCGAGGCCGCCCCTCACGAGCATGATGTTCGAGGGCTTCACATCGCGGTGTATCACCTGGTTATCGTGCGCGAACTGCAGCCCCTGGGCAATCTGGGCGATCCAGTCCACGACGGCTGTCAGTTCGGGCCGCTCGCCGGTGGCGTGAATATCCTTGATTTCCTTGCCTTCCAGAAATTCCATGGCCATGTAGGCCATCGACTCGGTGCGCCCGACGTCGTAGATGGTGACGATATTTGGATGGTTCAGCCTTCCCGCCGCCTTGATCTCCTGCTGGAAGCGCAGTTCGTATTCTTCAAGTTCGTCCTTGTTCAATGACAGGTTGACTGTCTTGATC
>CAYSKY010000154.1:6416-7076 GCA_964431425.1 uncultured Burkholderiales bacterium | reverse complement strand
GGCTACCGCCATTACACCGTCAACGATACGAGCACCAATATCAGCCCGATCGCGTTCTGGATCGGCGGCGAGGAACTGCACAACAATCATCACGCGTTCCCGACTTCGGCGCGTTTTTCGATGCGGTGGTACGAGTTTGACCTGGGCTGGACCTATATCAACATCCTCAAATTCATGGGTCTGGCGACTGTGAAGAAAGTGGCGCCCCGCCCGCGCTTTGACATGACCAAGGCAGCCTGCGATGCCGAGACCGTGCAGGCGGTGATCGCGCACCGGTACGAAATCGTTACCAAGTATGCCCGCTCCCTCAAATCGACTTGTGCGGAGGAAATCGCGAGGCTGCGTTCGTCGGGCACATCCCTTGCCGTCACTTCCATGGCGGAGCGAAAGGCGGTCAGGAGTTTTCGCGAATGGTTGCGCAGCGATGTCGACCAGTTGAGCGCAGAGCATCGCGCATCTTTGCAGGAGACGCTGAAGCACAGCAATGTGCTCGACACCGTATATACGTTGCGTCAGGATCTGGCCAAATTATGGGAACGTTCCACCATGTCGAAAGAAGAGATGGTGGCGAGACTTGAAGACTGGTGCAAGCGTGCGGAAGCGACGGGGATCGCCCAATTGCAACAGTTTTCCCGCCAGTTGCGAAGCTACGCCTGACCG
>CAYSKY010000154.1:0-6406 GCA_964431425.1 uncultured Burkholderiales bacterium | reverse complement strand
ACCGTTAATCGCCAACAATAAAAAACCCAGCCGAGGCTGGGTTTTTTATTGGCCTTGCGGGTCCAGGCTACTTGAGCTTGGTTTCCTTGTAGGCAACATGCTTGCGGGCTTTGGGATCGAACTTCATGATCTCCATTTTTTCCGGCATGGTCTTTTTGTTCTTGGTGGTCGTATAGAAATGGCCGGTGCCGGCAGTCGACTCGAGTTTGATTTTTTCGCGCATGTCGATGCTCCTTAGATGGCGACGCCTTGGGCACGGAGATCGGCGAGAACGGCATCAATGCCATTCTTGTCGATGGTGCGCAGGGCAGCATTGGTCAGGCGCAGACGCACCCAACGGTTTTCGGACTCCACCCAAAAGCGGCGGTATTGCAGGTTCGGCAAAAAACGACGCTTGGTCTTGTTGTTGGCGTGGGAAACATTGTTGCCAACCATCGGCCCTTTTCCCGTAATTTGGCAGACGCGTGCCATGGAACACCTCACTGAACAGTTGAAAATCGGACCGAAAACACCGGTTCCATTATTTGTTGATCCTACGCCAGCACCGGCTACCGTAGCGGCCGAGCGAAGCGAAGCCCAAAATTATAACAAAAACAATGCACTTAGCGCAAGGCCCGAGGCGCACCACGGTGATCAGTGCAGCATTCCCTGCTCCGCGAAGGACAGCGAGGCACCGGGAGCAACAATAAAGTGATCCAGAACGCGGACATCAATCAGGGACAGCGCGTCAGCGAGTGTGCGCGTCAGGGAACGATCTGCAGTGCTGGGGCTCGCCTCTCCAGACGGATGGTTGTGCGCCAGAATCACGGAAGCTGCATTGTGAGCAAGCGCTCGCTTGACGATTTCGCGCGGGTAGACGCTGGTCTGGGTAAGTGTTCCGCGGAACATTTCTTCGACCGCAATTACCCGGTTTTGCGCAGTGAGGAAGACCGCGACGAACACTTCATGCGGCAGGCGCGCCAGCGTCAGTCTCAAGTAGTCCCGGACTGCCTGGGGGGAATTGAGGGCATCGGTCTGCCGCATCTGCTCGTCCAGCGCACGGCGGGCCATCTCCAGAACAGCCTGCAACTGAACATACTTGGCTTCGCCCATGCCTTTGACCGCGCAAAGCGAGGCTCGGTCGGCGGCGAAAAGCCCGGCCAGGCTGCCGAATTGATCCACAAGGTCTCGGGCCAGGTCCACCGCACTTTTTCCTGCAACGCCTACCCGCAGGAAAATTGCCAGCAGTTCTGCATCTGAAAGGGCGCGTGCCCCCTGATTGATCAAGCGCTCACGTGGACGTTCGTCCTTCGGCCAGGCAGTAATAGACATGATGCTGAAAGGTTCCTGTGTAGAATTCGCGAATGAATGCAACCGCTCCCATGCGCGTAGTTCTTGGCATCACCGGCGGTGTGGCCGCCTACAAAGCTGCAGAACTGACACGCCTGCTCAAGAATGCCGGCCTGGACGTCCACGTGGTCATGACTGAAGCGGGCTGCCGTTTCATCACCCCGGTTACCATGCAGGCGTTGTCCGGCAACCCTGTATTCACCGACGCGTGGGATCCCCGGGTAGGCAATCACATGCCGCACATTGAGCTTTCACGCGGCGCCGCCGCCATTATCATCGCCCCGGCTACCGCCGACTTCATTGCGCGGCTTGTCCATGGACTGGCCGATGACCTTCTGTCAACGCTTTGCCTGGCGCGCCAGCCGACATGCAAGCTGATTGTGGCACCAGCCATGAATCGCGAAATGTGGGAGAACCCTGCAACCAGGCGCAATATTGCGATGCTTAAAGGCGATGGTGTACTTATCGCCGGCCCTGCCGAGGGTGAACAAGCTTGCGGTGAGACAGGCATGGGAAGAATGCTCGAGCCGCAGGCCATTCTGAATTCATTTCTGCAGTTATCAAGTTCCGGCGTTGCGCTCAGCGCGTTCGCAGGCAAGAGAATCATCGTCACGGCCGGCCCTACTTTTGAGCCAATTGACCCTGTCCGCGGCATCACGAATCGCAGTTCCGGGAAAATGGGCTATGCCATTGCCCGCGAATTGATCAAAAAGGGGGGCGTCGTTACCCTGATTTCGGGACCAACGAACTTGAACCCGCCACCGGGCTGCGAAACCATACAAATAGAAACGGCTTCCCAGATGTTTGACGCAGTTAAGGGGGCAATTGGCGGAGTAGACGTTTTTTTTGGAGTCGCCGCCGTCGCGGATTACACACCGAGTGCGCCGAGCAAGAGCAAAATCAAGAAATCAACGGCCGCTCTGGCGATTCCCGTGGCACCAACGGAAGACATATTGTCTTGGGTTGCACTCAGAACCAATCGACCATTCTGCGTTGGCTTTGCTGCCGAAAGTGACAACGTCGTTGAATATGCGCGTAAAAAGCGAGAAAAGAAGGGAATTGACTTCATTGTTGCCAATCACGCCCCAAGCGCTATTGGCGCCGACGAAAATGAGGTCATTATTTTGGACCACACGGGTGACCACCCAATTCCTCGAGCCTCAAAAGAAAAAATAGCCAAAGCAATCGTTGATCATGCGGAGGAAAGCTTCAAGAATTGGCAACGCTAGGATGGCCAAAACATCCTAAAAGGCATTAATTTCTGTCATTACCTTCCAAAAAATGAAAAAGCTGGACGTACGCATCTTGGATCCGCGCTTGCGAGAGCAGTTGCCTCAATACGCCACGCCGGGCTCTGCAGGACTTGATTTGCGGGCCTGTATTGAAACCCAGGTCACATTGGCGCCCGGAGAATCAAAACTAATTCCATCGGGAATCGCCATTCATCTGGGGGATAACACGCTCGCGGCAATGGTTCTGCCTCGATCCGGCTTGGGCGCCAAGCACGGAATAGTCCTCGGAAACCTTGTCGGTCTGATCGACTCGGACTATCAAGGGCAAATATTCGTATCCATTTGGAATCGTGGCAACGCGACCTTCACGATCAACCCCATGGACCGAATAGCACAGATGATCGTGGTGCCGGTCGTCCAGGTGGGCTTCAACATCGTTGACGAATTCGATGCGTCCACACGGGGCGACGGCGGATTCGGCAGTACCGGCAAGCGCTAGGCCCAGACTAATCCGGGTAAATTCCCCGGCAGCGCAGCCACTTTCAATTCTTGCCAAGGTTCATCATGCCCAAAACTCCCTATCGTTGGTCCGCCTTTTCTGCGTGCCTTATTTTCATTGCGTTGAATTTCGCGGCCACCCACACGCCCGCGAAAGATGGCACGCCGTCGCTCCCGGTAATGACCCTAAAGGCAGGAGGGCAAGCGATTCAGGCAGAGATTGCGGCAACCGAGGAGTCGCGTCAAAAGGGTCTGATGTTTCGGGAAAAATTGGCGAGAAATGAGGGCATGATTTTTGTCTTCACGGAAATCGGCTATCACGCAATGTGGATGCGGAATACACCTCTTCCACTTGCGGTTGCCTTTATTGACGAGGCCGGCAAAATCCTCAGCATTCACGAGATGCAACCCCATACGGAAATTACTCACCAAGCCGCCGGCCCTTCCCGCTATGCCCTGGAAATGAATGCAGGCTGGTTCAAAGCCAACAAGGTGAGCGTCGGCGATACCATCAAGGGATTGGAAAAGGCACCAAAGCCGCGCTAGCGGCGGCGGCGCATTTCTATGCAGCAGCCAGACCACCACTGGCGGTAACCGCCATGGCGGCAACTGCCTTGGCTTCATTCAGGTCATGCGCATAGCCACTCGCGAAAAGGCAAGCCGCCAACATGTGCAGCAACGGGGACGGGAGTGGCGTTTTTCCGTCAAGCATACGGTCGGTCCAGTTCGCCCACTCCTTTGTTTTCCACGGGTCGGGAACTGCGGTGAATTGCATGTTGGACACCGTGCGGCGCTCTTCCACGCCGTACAGGGTGGTCCAGACTCCGCGCGACGGATCGGCATAAAGAATCATCGGTGCCGGCAATACCGAAGTCCCGGGCGCCCCGTGTACCGCCATGATCGAGGGCACTCGCATAAAGCAGCTCTCGCCATCAATCACGGACTTCAACCAGCCGGCCACTTCCAGCAAATGCGCGCAGCCTGCCGACTGATCAAGCAGCGGCGCAAGCAGGCTGGCCACGTGGTGGGCAGGTGTGGGAACGCCGAGCCGATTTCGCAGCGACAGCAGTGCTGCCAGACCGGGCGAAAACAGGGTGGTGGGAACGAGACAGATACCGTTCTGATCCAGTGTCTTGCCCGCCTGGCCGCGCCCGGTTGCCGGCAGCACCCCGAACTCCCGGAGGATGCCGGTTGTAAAGAGTCCACCGTTGGTTTCGAGGGCTCCATGTATCAGCACCCTGACGCCGATTCGCCTCAACAAGAGCCCCAGCAGTGCTGTTTGCGGGCGACTGAATGTATCCGCGTAGTTGGGTAGCACAACAACGGGCACAGAACCCGAAACCTCCAGCACGCTGAGACGCTCTTGCGCCACTTCCGCCAGGGCGAGCAACAGCGGGCCGTACCGCGTTGCATCGCGTGTGCCCTCAATGATGGCGCACGACCCCAGTAGCGCGCCGGCTTCCAGATCGGAGGCGCCGCCATCAAGCAGGGCGGCAAATGCACGTTTGAGTAGCAGCGGATCAATCTCGGCAGACTGCTGCGCTGTCGCTTCCTGCGGCGAAGCACAGGGGACCGAGCCGCCCAGCGCTTTCAACAACTGCGAAATATCGGACATGACGTTCCCGCACTTTGGACTGGTTTGCTGTAAGCATCACCCGTGCCAGCGTGCTTCGCCCATGTATTGCCCTGTTCAACGCCCACAGCCTGCACCACGTGGGTGCCGGACCGTTGTCGAAACGAATCTGGCAGGCGAGTTTGGTGCAGGCGGTTCCTCAGTTCACGGCGGAGCGTCCGGCTGCCACGCCCACTCGCGCCACCCTGAAAGCAAAGGGAAATACAGCGCGAGCCGGATGGGAACCGACGCCGCCTGCGGAAGTGCGGCAACGAGTCGTGCGTATTGTTCCAACTGGGCACGGTAACGTTTCAGTTCGTTGTCGAGAAACCTGTCCTTGTCACCGCCTTCATGACCACCCGTCTTGAAATCGATGATCCAGCGCGTGCCGGCCGAATCGACAAAGGTACGGTCGATGGCAACATCGATAATCCGGCCCGACGTACAACCAGTCAGGCGCCATTCACTGCGTGCTTCGCGATGCCGCTCAAGCACCCACCGACCGCGCTCATCCGCAAGCGTCCGCCGCAGGGCGTCAATGACCCGCGCCTGCGCCGCCACGCGCTCGGCGACTGCAACGCCGAGGTGGCTGAGTTCTGCCTCGGCAAAAGGACCGAATCTTTCAACGGCATCGGTGCCCCACATTTCCAGCCCATCCTGCGCAATACGCTGCAGGCAGCCGTGTACGACCGTGCCGACATGTCTTGCGACCTCGCCGGCCCACTCAAAATCCACAGCTGATGTTGCGGACAAAGGAATCGTGGCGGTGACATTGTCGACTGCCGGCGGCAGCGGCGGTGCAACATAGTCCAGTTGCAGACGCCGGGCGCGAAAGATGGAGCGGGCAATCGGATCGGGGACATCACGTATGCCTGGTGCCGCGGTAAAACGTGCGCGTATTTCCGCCGTCGCTACTGGCCACAGCGCGGACAGCAGGCTCGACGCTCGCGGCTCGCTGAATGACATCTCCTCCCCTGCCCCGACCGTGACCGTTGCCAGCAGATGAAGGCGGCGTTTCGCACGCGTCGCAGCCACGTATAACAGGCGTACATCCTCCTCTTGCTGCTTGTCACGTTCAAGCTGTTGAACATATCGATAGATTGCGTCGAGTTCTTCCGATGCACCGGTTTCGCGAATCGGCGCAATGATCAGCTCCTGCCGGCCCGATTCTGAATCGGGTTGTTCGGCCCAAATGAGCAGCCGCCGGTCATCCCTGCGCGGGGTCCGGTGCAGCCCGGGAAGTATGACCGTGTCAAACTCCAGCCCCTTGGCTTTGTGTATGGTCATGACCTGCACCGGCGGCGGCCTGTCGGGAGCCGGATCGGCACGATTGCCGGCATATAGTTTCTCTACTCGCACCAACAATCTCTCAAGGTCTACCAGATGGGTGCCACCTGTCTGGTCCTCCGCTTCGGCTTCAATCAGTGCCAGTACCACCGCGGCGTCGTCAAGCGCCGGCACATCCTGTGCGCAGACGGCACCGCCGAGCGCAAGCCAGGTGCGTTCAACGAGTTCCCTTAGCGGCAGGCGTCGGCGGGCCGCCAATGCCGACATCAGCACCTGGCGAAGTCGCAGCACCCGTACCCTGCCCTGTGCCGTCAGCGTCTTCAACCGCTCCTCATCGGCAAGGATTTCAACGATCGTCCGGGCATCCGGGCGAAGCTCGCTTTCCTGCGCCTGCGCGGTGCCGACCAACGCACAAATGTCCTGCAGTGAGAGTCCACACCAAGGTGCC
>CAYSKY010000153.1:0-7095 GCA_964431425.1 uncultured Burkholderiales bacterium | reverse complement strand
AGCCATGGCCGGCAACATCTGCCGCTGCGGCACCTACAATCGCGTGCGCGCCGCCATCAAGGTGGCCGCAGGCGTCAGTGCCAAGCCGGCGGCCAAAGCCCCCGCCAAGGCCAAGGCATAGGAGACCGACATGAAAGCCATCACCCAAAAGCGCTCATCGGCCACGTCCGTCCCGCCGGTCAACCGCCGCCAGTTCCTCAAGGCTTCTGCCGCCACCAGCGGTGGTCTCGTCATCGGCTTCAATCTCACGCTGGGCAATCGCCGCGTCGATGCGCAGCAACCGCCGCCGCCGGTCACGGCGCCCAACGCATTCCTGCGGGTCGGCAAGGACGGCTCCGTCACCGTGCTGGTGAAGCATCTCGAATTCGGCCAGGGTGTGATGACCTCGTTGCCCATGCTGGTGGCCGAGGAAATGGATTGCGACTGGAGCAAGGTGCGCGCCGAAATGGCGCCGGCCGCGCCGGAGTTCGCCCACACTGCATTCGGCATGCAGATGACCGGTGGTTCGTCATCGGTGGCCAATTCGTGGATGCAGATGCGCACGGTCGGTGCCACGGCGCGGGCCATGCTGGTGGCTGCCGCCGCCGAGCAATGGAAGGTCGGCGCCGCGCAGTGCCGCACCGAAAATGGCATGGTGATCGGTCCCGCCGGGCAGAAGGCCGCCTACGGTGCGCTGGCCGACGCCGCCGCCAGGCAAAAGGCACCCGACAAGGTGGCGCTCAAGGATGCAAAGTCGTTTCGCATTATCGGCAAGCCGACGCGTCGCATTGACGCCGCGCCCAAGGTGGATGGCACGGCCAAATTCGGCATGGACGTCACCGCCAAGGTGGTGCCCAACCTGCATATCGCGCTGGTCAAGCGCGGTCCGCAATTTGGCGCCCGCGTGGCGAAGTTTGATGCGTCCAAAGTGCAGGGCATTCCGGGTATTACCCACGTGATACAGGTGACGGGTGGCGTGGCCATCGTCGCCAAAACGTTCTGGGCGGCCAAGAAGGGTCGCGATGCGCTGGACGTGACCTGGGACCTCGCTGATGCCTCCAAGGCCGATACCGTCAAGATGCGCACGGCCTATCGCGAACTGGCCAAGACACCGGGACTGGTGGCCAAGGCAGGTTCGCCCGCCGAGGCGCTCAAGGGCGCCGCCAAGACCGTGGTGGCCGAATATGAAGTGCCGTTCCTGGCGCACGCCGCCATGGAGCCGCTCAATTGCACCGTGAGCGTGAAGGCAGACAGCGCCGAGATCTGGGTCGGCTCGCAGTTCCAGACGGTGGACCAGGGGGCCGCCTGCAAGGTGCTGGGCATGAAGCCCGAGCAGGTCAAGCTCAACACCATGATCGCCGGTGGTGGTTTCGGCCGCCGTGCCAATCCGGCCTCGGATTACATCGTCGAAGCGGTGCAGATCGCCAAGGACGCCAAGGTGCCGGTGAAAACCGTGTGGACGCGCGAGGACGACATGAAGGGCGGTTACTACCGGCCCATGTACGTGCACCGCGTCAGCGCCGGGCTGGATGCGGCCGGCAAAATCGCCGGCTGGGATCACACCATCGTCGGTGAATCGATCATTGCCGGCACGCCGTTCGAACCGTTTATGGTGAAAAACGGCGTGGACGATACCAGCGTTGAAGGCATCGCCGATACACCCTACGACATTCCTGCCATGCGGGCCGCGCTGCACACGTCGAAGGACGGCGTACCGGCGCTGTGGTGGCGCTCAGTGGGCCACACCCACACCGCATTTGTGATGGAAACCATGATGGACGAACTGGCCAAGGCGGCCGGCAAGGATCCGGTGGCCTTCCGCGCCGAATACCTCGCCAAGCATCCCAAGGTGCTCAATGTCCTCAAGGCTGCCGCCGACAAGGCGGGCTGGGGATCGGCGCTTCCAAAGGGCGTGGCGCGCGGCATCGCGGTGCACGAGAGCTTCGGCTCGGTGTGCGCGCATGTGGCGGAAGTCAGCATCGACAAGGGCCAGATCAGGGTGCACCGCGTAGTCTCCGCCATCGACTGCGGCGTGGTGGTCAACCCGCTCACCGTGACCGCGCAGGTCGAAAGCGCCATCGCTTACGGCCTCTCCGCTGCGCTGCACAGCGGCATCACGCTCAAGGATGGCGTGGTCGAGCAAGGCAACTTCGATACCTACCCCGTGCTGCGAATCGACGAGATGCCGAAGATCGAGGTGCACATGGTCGGCAGCGGCGACGTGCCGACAGGCGTCGGCGAGCCGGGTACCCCGCCGATCGCACCGGCCGTGGCCAATGCCGTGTTTGCACTGACCGGCAAACGTTTGCGGGAGATGCCGTTCAAGGTTTGAGGGTTAAGCCTTCCCCGGCGGAGGCCGGGGCCAAACGTACTTTGTCGATTGATCAATTGAACTTGGCCCCCGGCCTTCGCCGGGGAAGGTCGGTGAAAAATCGTCAAGGGTCCCCATACGAGCCGTTAGGACGGGAAGGATTTGCGGACGTCGCGAAAAGTTGTTGGTTCAGCCCACGACGATGCCGGGCTAACCCCGGCATCACCGTGGGCTCAAGCGCCACCGTTTCGCGACCACCGAAAATCCCTCCGCCTTGCAGGCCGCGCGATCCCCTGCATGGGATCGCCGTCTCACCGGCGCGAAGCATGCTTCGCGAAACCCCGGCTCAACCCGCCGCTTGACACGGTTGCTCCCTTTAGAAAAGGGAGGGTTCTGACATCGCGGTGGCGAAAGCAGATCTAAACTCAAGCACCTGCGCGCCTCCCAGGCCAAAAACGCCCCGAAAGGCGCGCCAGTGCTTGAGTTTTGCCCTTCGATCGGCCGCGGCTAGTGCCGCGCCTCCAGCCGCTGCGACATCTGCCGCAAGGCGCCTTCGACGGCTTCGGTCGCAAGGCCGAGGCCCTCAATCCGGCTCATCGTGCCGTTGTCAATGCGGGCCTTGAAGTCATCCAGCGGCAAAATCCAGGTGGTGCGCGTCTCGAAGTGTTTGAGCACCGCGGTGCCCGCTGTGGTTACCCAGTTCAGCCGCCAGCGGCCACGGTGCGCCGGCTCGGTGCTTTCCAGCCAGTCGCCGGGCGCGGTGCCCATGGCGCGCCACGATCCGGTGGCCGAGATGGATTCGCTTTCGGGGTCGAGGCTGCCCGGTGCCGGCTCAAAGCGCGCCACGTCATGGTGTGCCGCGGTATCGCCTGCCACGTCACCCTGCGCCGCCTTGAGCGCGGTACGGAATTGTTCGAACAGCACCTGCTGCGTTTCATTGAGTCCCTCGGGAGGGCTGGCGAACACGCCTTCCAGCTTGTGCGCCAGGCGCGCACGTTTATCGGGATTGGTTGCAATGTGCACGCTTGCCAACAGCTCATCGATGACGGCCAGCTCCATCTTCCATTCGATGCTGGACGTGCCTTCGTGCAGGAAGCGGTTCACCAGTTCGTTGTGCCAGACGGTTTCGAGGAAAGTGATGATCGGCACCGGCAGCATCCAGCCGGACAGGCGCATGGCCAGTTGCTGGTCGACCTGGCGGATCGCCCGTGCGCGGGCTTCGTCCGTCTCCAGGCGGCTTACGTTTTCATCGCGCAGCAGAGCCGCCTCCTGGTGGTGAAACAGCAGGTCATGCAGCACCCGATGTGCGTTCTGGAATGCGACCGTGTCGACCGGCTGCAGACGCGACAGGCCGTCCACCATGTTTTCCACCGTGCGAACGGCGCTGTCGTCGGCGTCGTCGCCTACCGTCATGGCAAATTCGGCGATCAGGTCGATCAGGCGCCACGCAATGTGCTGTCGGTCGGCCAGAATCGTGCGATCGGCCAGCGCCGCCTCCAGCAGCGGCAACTGCAGCCGGTTGATCACCTCCTGCAGGCGGTCGTGCAGGCGCTCGTCTTCACGCAGGCGGTCGAACACCACCGTGATGAGGTCGGTGATCAGGCGCTGCGCCGGGTCCAGCACATCGTGCAGTGATTCGCGCACGTCCCGTAGCACTTCGCTGTGCGGGACGTTGTCGTTGAGGATTTGTTCGCGCTGGGTTTCATGCAGCCGCGTCAGCCAGGCCGGGTCATCATCTTTCACCACCGGCAGCCGCAGGGTGCGGGCGTTGAGCCGCGCCGCCTGGCGGGCGGCGGCTTCCTCCGGGCCGAGCTCTTCATCGGGAATTTCCGAGCGCCGCCGGCGACGCAGCTTCAAAGTACGGGCATTTTCCAGGTCGTCTTCACTGGCCGAGACGGCCTCCATGCCGATGGGCTCTTCGCCGTCGCCGCTGCCGCTGAACGACTCGTGCGTGGCGGCCAGGGTCATCAGCCGGCCGAGCATTTCAAGCAGCGCGGGATCGACGGTGATGGACACGCCGGTTGCCGCCGCACCAGACGCCGACATGCCCGCGCCTGCCGCGCCCGGCACGCCGAGATGAATCGGGGCCGCGCTGCTTCCTGTGCCACTGCTGCCGCCCCCGCCCCCGCCCCCGCCACCGCCCCCTCCACCTCCCCCGCCACCTCCACCTCCCCCGCCACCTCCACCCCCGGGCGGCGCGGTGGCAACCTTGCTTTCCGCTGAACGGATCACGCGACCCTGATAGTCCACTTCAAGGTCGATGCCGTTGCTGGTGAGCAGTTCATTGGCCGCGTTATAGACGGCGGGAACGATATCGAACAGCCGCGGGCCGAGTGCGCGGAACATGGCGAGGTGGGTGGCGGCGCCGGCTTCGGCGGTGGCCAGCGCATCCATCAGGGCCTGTGCCAGCACGTGCGGCATCACCGGGTTTTCCTCGTCCTTGAGGTGCTCCATGCCGACCAGTCGCGCCACACGCTGCGTCAGCCCCCAGAATTCATACTCGCATTGTTCGCGCAGGCGCCTGCCGCAGTCGCGGGCGGCAATTTCATCTTCGAGCTGGTCATCGCCCACCAGCGAAAGCGAATCGAGCGACAGGCGGGTCGCCTTGCCGAGCCGGTTGAGGAGTGGATTGCAGATTGTGTCGAAACGCTTGATGACGCTGGCGGCCAGTTCCTGCTGGATCTGGCTGCGATGGTCATGCAGCGATTGCGCGGCGCGCTGCTGCTTGCGGCGCGCGTCGGCGTCGGGAAGGCGTGCGGCGTCAGCGTCCAGAAAATCGCGGACCTCGGGAATGGCTGCCGCCACGCGCGTGGCGAACTCGCCGGCGAAGCGGTCGCGCATGGTGTTGATCAGGTTGGCGTGCAGTGCGGATTGCAGTTCGTCAGCCACGCATGAATCCCCGGTCCAGCCGATCGCTCGGCGGTGAATAAAGAGCATAAGCCCAATGCACCCATTTTGGCAGGCGCAACGCAATTGAAAATCGGGGAATGCCCGAATCGCGGGAGTCATCGTCATGCCGGCCTGCGGGACGGGTCCGCGCAATCGCCCGCCGGTTTGCATGCTTTTCCTCGCCGGACCCGTCCCCGGCATTGAGGAACTCCACGCGCGGCGGTTACACTAACCGCCTATGAAAATCGTGCTCTCCTCATTGCGTCCCCGGTATTGGTTGCTCGCGGCTTTCGCGCTGATCGTGCTGGGCGGGTGCGCCTGGATCGAGACCAAGCAGGGCGAGTGGATTTTCAATCCCGTGCAATCGGAATGGCGTGGATTTCGCGGCCTGCCCGAAGGCTGGTCCGAGCAGTGGATCCCCGTCGGTTCGCGCGGCGAAAAAATCCACGCCTGGTGGGCGCCGGCGGCGGACCCGCAGGCGCCGGTGCTGCTTTACCTGCACGGCGCGCGCTGGAACATGACGGGCAGCGTGACGCGTATTCCACGCTGGAACAACATGGGATTTTCGGTGCTGGCCATCGACTACCGCGGCTTCGGCAAGAGCCTCTTGGCCGGTGGTGGAGCGCCCAGCGAGCAATCGGCCACCGACGACGCGCTGGCCGCATGGCAGCACCTGCTCAACATGACGCCGGGCCGGCGACATTTCATTTTCGGACATTCGCTGGGCGGCGCCATGGCCACCCAGGTTGCGCTCAAATATCCGCAGGCGGACGGCCTGATCCTGGAGGGATCGTTCACCTCCGTGCCGGACATGATCCGTGAAATGCGCTGGGGTTTTCTGCCGGTGAGTTTTCTGGTGAGCCAGCGTTTCGACAATCTGGACCGTATCGATGATGTGACCGTGCCGGTGCTGGTGGTGCATGGCACCAGCGACGACGTGGTGCCCTTCACGATGGGGGAGCGCCTGTTTGCTGCGGCAAAGGCACCCAAGCGCTTCCTGAAACTGGAGGGTGGCAATCACCACAACCTGACCGCCAATTTCTTCAACGACTACCGTGCCACCGTGGCCGAACATTTCAAACTGGCCCTGCCGGCCGCCGCCGCGGGCGCCGGTCAGGCGGGCCCGGTCGGGTCGGCGTCGCGCTAGGCCGTCCGGAATATTGACCATGCAATCGCTCGATCTGGAAGTCCTCACCCATGCGCGACAGTGGCTGGCCGACGGCCGTCAGGTCTGGCTGGTGACGGTCACCCAGACCTTCGGGGCCAGTCCGCGCCCACCCGGTTCGCTGATGGTCATGCGCGATGATGGCATCGTCGTCGGGTCGGTGTCCGGCGGCTGCATTGAGGACGATCTGGTCGCCCGCCGCGCCACGTTCAGCGGGCAGGTGCCGCTGCTGCAAAGCTATGGCGTGAGCGCCGAGGAGGCGCGCCGCTTCGGCCTGCCCTGCGGGGGGACGCTGGAGGTGGTGATCGAGACCGCGCTGGCGGTGTCGCGCCTCGACGGCCTGTTCGAGAAGATATCGCGCGGTGAAGTGTTTGCGCGCGTGGTGGACCTGGCATCCGGCGACTGGCATTACCGCCCCGCATTGCCGGTCGAGGAAACCCGCCGCGACGGACGGCATTTCACCTGCATTCACGGTCCGCGCTGGCGCATGCTCATCATCGGCGCGTCGGAAATCGCCCGGTACCTTGCGGAAGTCGGTGCCACGCTGGATTTCCAGGTGTTCGTGTGTGACCCGCGCGAGGAATACCACACCGCCTGGCGGGTGCCGGGGGCGCAGTTTGTCGAGGGCATGCCCGACGACGCTGTGCTGGCGTTCCGTCCCGACGCGCACACGGTCATTGTCACGGTCTCACACGACCCGAAGCTCGATGACATGGCGCTGATGGAGGCCCTGAAGACGCCGGCGTTTTAC